>JBAXJZ010000495.1:0-3467 GCA_037137595.1 Burkholderiales bacterium
GTCAGAGCTTCTCGAACACCGCGGCGATGCCCTGGCCGCCGCCGATGCACATCGTCACCAGCGCGTAGCGGCCGCCGATGCGGTGCAGCTCGTGGATCGCCTTCGTGGTGATGATCGCGCCGGTGGCACCGATCGGGTGGCCGAGCGAGATGCCGGAGCCGTTCGGGTTGACCTTCTTCGGATCGAGCCCGAGCTCGCGGGTCACCGCGCAGGCCTGCGCCGCGAACGCCTCGTTCGACTCGATCACGTCGAGCTGCTCGCCCTTCAGGCCGGCGCGCTCGAGCGCGCTGCGCGAAGCCGGCACCGGGCCGATGCCCATGATCTTCGGATCGACGCCGGCGTGCCCGTAGGACACCAGCCGCGCCAGCGGCTTCAGGCCCGCGCGCTCGGCGGCCTGCCGCTCCATCAGCACCACGGCGGCGGCGGCGTCGTTGAGGCCCGACGCGTTGCCGGCGGTGACCGTGCCGTTCTCCTTCAGGAAGACCGGCTTGAGCTTGGCGAGGTCCTCGAGCGTCGCGTCGTGGCGGATGTGCTCGTCGGTGTCGAACAGCACGACGCCCTTGCGCGACTTCAGCTCGACCGGAACGATCTGGTCCTTGAAGTAGCCGGCCTGGCTCGCGGCCGACGCGCGGCGATGGCTCTCGAGCGCCAGCGCGTCCTGGTCGCCGCGGGTGATGCCGAACTTCGCGGCGACGTTCTCGGCGGTCACGCCCATGTGGATCACGTCGAACGGGTCGTGCAGCGCGCCCGTCATCATGTCGATCGTCTTGAAGTCGCCCATCCGCGCGCCCCAGCGGGCGCTCGGCACGATGTACGGGCCGCGGCTCATCGACTCGGCGCCACCGCCGATCGCGACGTCGGCGTCGCCGAGCATCACGCTCTGCGCGGCCGAGACGATCGCCTGCAGACCGGAGCCGCACAGGCGGTTCACGTTCATCGCGGGCACGTCCTGCGAGAGGCCGCCGTCGATCGCGGCGACGCGCGACAGGTACATGTCCCTCGGCTCGGTGTTGATCACGTGGCCGAAGACCACGGCGCCGACGCGCGCGGGCTCGACGCCCGCCCGCCTGACGGCCTCGCGGACCACCAGCGCGCCCAGCTGCGTGGGCGGCACGTCCTTCAGGCTGCCCCCGAAGGTCCCGATCGCGGTGCGGACCGCGCTGACGACGACGACTTCTCTCATCCCGGCTCTCCCTGATTCGGCCTGGTCTTCGACTACGATTGACGGGCAGTCTGCGCCCGCCGGCTGACGGCCGCCTTACGCGGCCGGGCCCCGACCCCGAGGACGGACCGATGACCACCCTGCCCCTCCCGCCCGCCCGCCGCCCGGGCCGCGACCATGGCTGAACGCGACGCGGCGCGCGGCGTCGGCTCGGCCGTCGGCGATGCGATCGTCGCCGTGATCTCGCGGGTGCCCGAGACCCGCGAGATGCCGGTGGCCGACCCGGAGGCGCGCGTGCGCGAGCTCGCCCGGCAGGCCGCGCGCCGCGCCGCCGTGGTCTCCGGCGGCCTGGCGCTGCCGCCGGGCCCGCTCGGCGTGCTGACGCTGATCCCGGACCTGATGGCGATCTGGCGGATCCAGGCCCAGCTGGTGGCCGACATCGCCGGCGTGCGCGGCCACGCCGGCACGCTGACCCGCGAGCAGATGCTCTACTGCCTGTTCCGGCACGCCGCCGCGCAGGTGCTGCGCGACGTCGTGGTGCGCGCCGGCGAGCGGGCGGTGGTCCACCGGCTGACCGTCTCGGCGCTCACCTCGATCGCGGCGGCGCTGGGCGTGCAGCTGTCCAGCCAGCTGCTCGCCAAGACCGCGAGCCGCTGGGTGCCCGGGCTGGGCGCCGCCGCGGTCGCGGCCTATGCGTGGTGGGACACCGAGCGGGTGGCGCGCGTCGCCGACGAGCTGTTCCGCGCCGAGGTGGTCCTGGACGCCGATCCCGCCGCGCCGCCGGCGCCGCCGGTCGAGGAGACGCCGCGCGGCCGAGCGCTGCGCGAATCCGCGTCGGCGCGGGGCGCGGGGGCGGCGCGGTGAGCGACTGGGTCCCGCTCGAGCACGAGGTCGAGCTGACCGCGATCCGCGCGCAGGGCGCGGGCGGGCAGAACGTCAACAAGGTCTCGAACGCCGTCCACCTGCGGTTCGACGTCCGGGCCTCGTCGCTGCCCGAGGCGGTCAAGGCACGGCTGCTGGAGGCGCGCGACGCGCGGGTCAGCGACGACGGCGTCGTGGTCATCAAGGCGCAGCGCTTCCGCAGCCTCGAGAAGAACCGCGAGGACGCGATCGCGCGGCTGCGCGAGCTGGTGGACGCGGCGAGCGTGGTGCCGATCGTGCGGCGCCCGACGCGGCCCACGCTCGCCTCGAAGCGGCGCCGGCTCGACGAGAAGTCGCGCCGCTCGGAGGTGAAGGCGTTGCGGGGGCGTTCCGGCGGCGAGGGCTGAGCGCGCCGCGGCCGATACCGGGCCGCCGGCTCCGACTCGATGTCAGCGTGCGCTCACTCGAGCGATTCGTAGCACTCCGGCACGAAGCGCGGCGAGCAGATCGCCAGGAACAGCAGGTCGCCCGGTCCCACGTTGGCGATCCGCTGGCGGCACATCGCGGGGATCAGCACCGTGTCGCCGGGGCCGACCTCGGTGGGCGGCAGGTCGCCGACCTCGACCCGGCCGCGGCCCTCGAGGATCACGTAGCGTTCGACGGTGCCGCGCAGACGGTGCCAGGCGGTGACCACGCCGGGCGCCACGCGCGCACGGGCGATCGACACCGCCGGGTCCTCGGGGACGTTCGACAGCTCGACGATCGCGCAGCGCTCGGCGATCGGGTACTCGGTGCCCGGGTCGAAGCGGGCGACGCGGGGCAGGGCGGGGCGGTCCATTCCCGCATTCTAGGGATCGCATCCCGTGGAGCCGGGATGCCCCGCCGGGGAGCGGGCGACGACACTGCCGGACGATGGCGCTCCCCGACCTCACCCTGGCCCTGTTCTCGTTCTTCAGCCTGCTGCGGCTGGTGTCCTACCTGCCGCAGATGTGGCGCATCGCCCGGGACGCGCACGGCGCGTCCGCGATCGCCTACTCGACCTGGGCCATCTGGATCGGCGCCAATGCGTCGACGATGGCCTATGCCTGGGTGAACCTGCACGACACCTGGCTCGCCGTTGTCAACGGGATCAACACCGCCTGCTGCGCGGTGATCTGCACGCTGACCGCGTGGAAGCGCCGCGACTGGACGCGCCGGCGGCTGGCGTCGATGCGGGCCGCCGAACGGGCGGCGGATCGGGCGGCGGACACGCGTGCGGCCGTCGCGCCCGGACCCGGCGACCTCGACCCCGACGACCCCGACGCTCAGTACAGCCCGGCCGACAGCCGACGCCGGTAGTCGCGTACCCGCGCCGTGTCCTCGCAGAGCTCGAAGACCGCGAGCAGCCCGCGGCGGCCGGCCTCGTCGCCCCAGCGCCGGTCCAGATGCACGAGCGCCAGAAGCG
>JBAXJZ010000496.1:0-3449 GCA_037137595.1 Burkholderiales bacterium
CGCCGAGCAGCTCGACGACCTTCGCGAAGTGCTTGTCCTGCCGCTTGCCCGAGAGGATCTCGTCGCCGACGATGATCAGACCGATGGTGGCCACGTGCGCTGCTCCGAAGGACCGTTGGACGAAGGGACCGCAGTATGCACGTCGGCACGGGCCCGCACGCGGCGCCCGGGGGGCCGGGCGCACCGTCGGCCGGTCGCGCGGCGCGGTCTCAGGCCCGGCCGAACCAGCGGCCGATCGCGCGCGACTGCTGCGCCCAGAACCCGCGGCCGTAGTCGCGGCCGGACAGCTGGTCGCGGATGCCGGTGGGCACGAAGCCCGGGCGGAAGTCGGCGGTGCGGAAGAGGATGTCCCAGATCGGGAACAGGACCGCGAAGTTCACGCCGCGCGCCCGCCCCTCGTGGCCGTAGCCGATCGCATGGTGGAGCCGGTGCCAGCTCGGGCTCACCAGCACGCCCTCGAGCGGCCCGGGCCAGCGCCAGCGCAGGTTGGCGTGCTGCACGCTCTGCAGCACGCGCGAAGCGATGACGAGCGCGACGAACTGCCCGGGCGAGGCGCCCAGCACCACCGCCACCAGCGCCATCGCCACGTCGCGGATCAGGTCGTCGAGCAGGTGGTTGCGGTTGTCGCTCCAGAGGGTCATCTGCCGCTGGCTGTGATGGACCGCGTGCAGCGACCACCACCAGTCGAAGCGGTGCTGCCAGCGATGCAGCCAGTAGTCGACGAAGTCGAAGAGCACGAGGTAGATCGCGAAGCTCACCAGCGGCACGTCGGTCACGCCCGGCCACAGCTGGTCGACGTTGATCCGCGAGAATCCGAGCAGCCGCAGCTGCCCCTCGAGTGCATCGAGCAGCGGCGTGAGCAGCGCGAACATGATCAGCGCGAAGCCGCCCAGCCGGTGCAGCAGCGTGTAGAGCACGTCGGTGCGGACGGCGGCCCGGTCGGTCACCGGCTCGGCCGGCCAGCGCCGCTCGAGCGCGCCCAGCACCACCCAGAGCACCAGGCATTCGATCGCGCCCAGCACCACCCACTCGGTGAAGTCGAACAGCTCCTCGCCGTAGCGCATCCAGCCGAGCGCATAGAGCAGCGGCTGCACGGCGTTCTCGTAGAGCCAGCGCTGCGGGACGTGGACGAGCGCGTCGAGCCAACCGAGGAGCGTGTCCATCGCGATGCGGCCGCGTCCTTCAGCGCCGGTAGTCGGGGTGCTCGCGCAGCGTCGCGAAGCACAGGCCCCGGGCCTTGAGCCCGGCGATCAGCGGATCGAGCATCGGTGCGTACGGATCCTGCCGCGACCAGATCCCCAGGTGCGCCATCAGGATGTCGCCGGCCCGGATCGAGGCCAGCGCCTGCCTGAGCAGCGCGTCGTTGGGGAAGCGGTCCGAGGGCAGCTCGTCGCCGAGGAAGCCCGCCGGCGCCCAGTGCACGTGCGCGAAGCCGCAGGCCTTGGCGGCGGCCATCGCCTGCGGCGGCGCCTTGCCGCCGGGCGCGCGCCACAGCGGGTCGAGCGGCTGGCCGGTGATCGCGCGGAACCGCGTGACCACCCGCTCGAGCTCGGTGCAGACCGCCTTCGAGTCCCAGCGCAGCGTGCGGCCGGCGTCGGCCCCGAACTGGGGCTTCACCGCCATCGTGCCGTCGGCGGCGGCCGCGCCGCGGAAGTAGACGTGGTCGTAGGTGTGGCTGCCGAACGCGTGGCCTTCCTTCGCGCGGGCGCGCCAGTAGTCGGCCCAGCCGTCGTCGAGCGAGAAGTCGCCGTTGGGCGTCTTCTCGTTCGCGAGGAAGAAGGTGACCCGCACGTCGTGCTTGCGCAATATGCCGGCGATCCGCTCGGCCTCGCGCATGTTGCCGGTGTCGAGCGTCAGATAGACCGCCTTGCCGGGCGTGCAGGACGCGGCCTGCACGGCCGGCCCGGCGAGCGCGGCGACGAGGGCGAACGCGGCGGCGGGCGCGGTCCGGACCGTCACAGCAGCGGCGCCCGGTTGTGCAGGTAGATCCCGTGCGGCGACCGGCCCACCGGGATCGTGCGGACGACCTTGCGCTGCGCCATGTCGACCACCGAGACCTGCTTGGCGAAGCGCGAGGTCACCCACAGCAGCTTGCCGTCGGCGGTCAGCTCCATGCAGTCGGGGCCGCCCGGCACCGGGATCTGGCCGACGACCTTGCGCTCGTTCATGTCGAGGATCGAGACGGTGTTGTCGACCCGGTTGCTCACCAGCAGGTGCCGCTTGTCGCCCAGGCCGCGGAAGTTGTGCGCGCCCTTGCCGGTGCGGACCTTGGCGACCGACTTGCGGCTGGCGATGTCGACCACCTCGACGTAGTCCTCGCCCATCACGCCGACGAACAGCGTCTTGCCGTCGGGCGAGACCACGATGCCCGCCGGCTGCTTGCCGACCTTCAGCTTCCAGGCCACGGTCTGCGAGGGCACGTCGATCGCGGCGATCTCGTCGCTGTCCTGCAGCGTCACGTAGACCGTCCGGCTGTCGGCCGAGAACCACAGGTGGCTCGGCGCCTTCGGCAGCGGGATCTGCCTGACCAGCTTCTTCTCCTTGCCGTCCCAGCTGTAGACGTCGACCCGGTCGAGTCGCAGCGCGGCGGTGGCGAACCACTTCTCGTCGGGCGAGAACGCGAGCTGGTACGGGTCGTCGATGCCGCGCAGCCGGCCGAGCACCTTGCCGGTCATCGGATCGAGGAAGTGCAGGTCATTGCTGACCGCGTTGGCCACGATCAGCTGCTTGCCGTCGGGCATCGGGTAGAGGTGGTGCGGCTCCTTGCCGACGTCGACCCGACCGATCTCCTTGAAGGTCTGCTGGTCGATCAGCGAGACCGAGGCATCGCGCGAGTTGAGCACGATCACGGCCTGGGCCTGGGCCCAGGCGGGCAGCGCGAGCGTCGCGCAGGCGAGCACGGCCGAGGCCGCGCGGCGGAGCGAGGAGAGCATGGTTGTCCTTTTCCCTGTGTCGGAACCGTCGGGCAGGCACATCACCGGATCGACTCCCAGACCTTCTGCAGCCGCTTGACGGACACCGGCACCGGGGTCCGCAGCTCCTGCGCGAACAGCGAGACGCGCAGTTCCTCGAGCAGCCATCGGAACTCGTCGAGCCGCGGATCGTGGCGACCCTTGAGCGCCGACTGCGCACGCTGGAAATTCTGAAGCATCGGCGCGATCTCGGCCAACCTGTGGGCATCCCGCGCGGGGTCGGCGCGCAGTTTGTCCAGACGGGCGGAGGCCGCCTTCAGGTAGCGCGCCACGTGCGGCAGGCGCGCCGGATCGGTGCCCGCGACCCAGCCCTTCGGCAGCAGCGCGGCGAGCTGCTGCGCGACGTCGGCCGCGGCCTGCGGGAAGCCCTTCGCGCCCGCGAGCTTCTTCTGCAGCGCCGCGTGCTCGGCGAGGATGGCCCCGACCGTCCGCGCCAGCTCCTGGCCGATCAGCGCGAGCCGCGGCCGCGCCTCGGCC
>JBAXJZ010000497.1:0-3445 GCA_037137595.1 Burkholderiales bacterium
CCGTACCGCACCCTCCCCGCAGGAGCCCCCGATGACCCACCGACCCGACCGCCGCCGACTGATCGCCGCCGCGGCCGCCGCGCCGCTCGCCATCGCCACGCCGGCCGCGTTCGCGCAGTCGGCGCGCTGGCCCGACAGGCCGATCCGCTTCGTCGTCCCGTTCCCGCCCGGCGGCAACAGCGACGTGCTCGCCCGCGTGCTCGGCGAGCGGCTGCGCGAGCACCTGAAGGCCACGATCGTCATCGACAACCGCCCCGGCGGCACCACGCAGGTCGGTACCGAGGCGGTGGCCCGCGCCGAAGCCGACGGCTACACGATGCTGCTCGCGGCGGCCACCTCGTTCACCGTGCTGCCCAACCTGCGCAAGCTGCCGTACGAGCTGAACGCGAACTTCGAGATCGCCGGCGGAATCGCCGACTACATCGCGATCGTCACCGCCCGCAAGGGCCTGGGCGTGAAGTCGATGGCCGAGCTCGTCGACCTCGCGAAGCGCCAGCCGGGCAAGCTCACCTGGGGCTCGGCGGGCAACGCGTCGGCCGGCCACATCTACGGCGAGCAGCTCAAGAAGCACGCCGGCATCGACATGCTGCACGTGCCGTTCAAGGGCTCGGTCGACGCCGCCAACGCGCTGGTCGGCGAGCAGATCGACCTGATCATCGACGGCGTGGGCCTGGGCCTCGCCCGGCAGGGCCGCGCGGTGGCGCTCGCCACCTTCTTCGGCCAGCGCCATCCGGACCTGCCCGACGTGCCGGCGATCACCGAGACCGGCCTGAAGGTCGAGCTGCCCGCCGGCGGCTGGGGCATCGCGTTCCCGAAGGGCACGCCCGAGCCGATCCTCGCGCAGGTCGCGGCTGCGCTCGAGAAGTCGCTCGCCGAGCCCGAGACCCGGGACAAGCTGATCCGGGCCAGCGTCGTCGCGATGTGGACGCCGCCCGCCGACTACCGCCGCGCGCTCCAGACCGCACGCGGCTACTACGCCGACCTGCTGCAGTCGATCGGCATGAAGGAAGGCTGATGACCCCCGAGTCCCTGCGTCCCCTCGCCGGCGTGCGCGTCGTCGAGTTCTGCCACGTCGCGGCCGGCCCGTTCTGCGGGATGCTGCTCGCCGACTTCGGCGCCGAGGTGATCAAGGTCGAGCCGCCCGACGGCGACGCGATGCGGCAATGGCCGCCGGTCACCGAGGGGTTCTCGGAGAACTTCGCGTCGATCAACCGCGGCAAGCGCTCGGTGGTGCTCGACCTGAAGGACCCGGCCGCCCGCGACGCGGCGCGCGCGCTGGTGCTCGAGGCCGACGTGCTGATCGAGAACAGCCGCCCGGGCGTGATGAAGCGCCTGGGCCTGGGCTGGGACTGGTTCGGCGAGCGCAAGCCCTCGCTGGTCTACTGCTCGATCTCCGCGTTCGGCCAGGACGGTCCGCGCGGATCCGAGGGCGGCTTCGACCTGACGATCCAGGCGGCCGCCGGCGTGATGAGCGTGACCGGCGAGCCCGAGGGCGCGCCGGTGAAGGCGGGCGTGCCGCTGGTGGACTTCGGCTCGGGCCTGTACGCGGCCTTCACCATCGCGTCGCTGCTCGCGCGGGTGCGCTCGGGCGGCCCCGGCGGCCGCGTCGACGTGCCGATGTTCGCCACCACCATCGCGATGTCGGCGCTGCAGACGAGCGAGTACTTCGGCACCGGCCGCAATCCGCGCAAGCTGGGCTCGGCCCATCCGCGCAACGCGCCCTACCAGGCCTACCGCGCGTCCGACGGGTACTTCGCGATCGCCGCCGGCAACAACAAGCTCTGGCAGCAGGTCTGCGAGATCGCCGGCACGCCCGAGCTGCTCGCCGATCCGCGCTTCACCACGCCCACGCAGCGCGCCGCGAACCAGGAGGCGCTGCGCGACCTGCTGGAGGCGCGCTTCGCGCACGACACCGCGGCCGCGTGGCTCGGCCGCTTCGCGCCCGCCGGCGTGCCGAGCGCGCCGATCAACGGCTATGCCGAGGCGCTCGCCGACCCGCAGTCGGGCCACCTCGGCCTGGTCCAGCCGATGACCCTGCCCAACGGCGTGGCCACCCGCACCGTCGGCTGCCCGGTGCGGCTCGACGGGCAGGTGGTGCCGGTGGACACCCGGCCGCCCGCGCTCGGCGAGCACACCGACGCGGTGCTCGGCGCGCTGCGTCCGGGCCGCTGAACTACGCACGATCCAGGAGACCGCCATGACTGCCGCCGACCGACACGACCCGCTCGACCCGATCCGCCCGCTGCGCGACTTCGTCGCCGGCATGACCCGCCTCGTCGAGCGCACGCGGGACGAGCCGACGATCCTCGCCGAGGGCCGCACGCTGCTCGCCGGACTGCTCGCCGACGACCGCTGGCTGCCCGAGGCCTGCTCGAAGGCCGACGCCGGCGTCTACCGCCAGTACCTGCTGCACTGCGACCCGCTCGAGCGCTTCTCGGTGGTGAGCTTCTGCTGGGGCCCGGGCGCGCGCACGCCGGTCCACGACCACACCGTCTGGGGACTGGTCGGCATCCTGCGCGGCGCCGAGCGCTGCCACGAATACGAGCCGCAGGGCACGTCGGCCGTCCGCGACCTGCAGCGCAGCCACGTGATGAAGCGCGGCGACATCGAGGCGGTCTCGCCCACGATCGGCGACTGGCACGTCGTTGCCAACGAGGCGGCCGACGCCACCTCGGTCAGCATCCACGTCTACGGCGGGAACATCGGCGCGGTGCGCCGCCACCGCGTCGACGCGGCGACCGGTTCGATCGTCGACTTCGTGTCGGGCTACTCCCTGCCCACCACCCCGAACCTCTGGGACCGGTCGGCGGCGGTGCTGGCCGCGGTGGCGCGATGAGCGTCGCGAACGACCTGCCGGCCACGATCCGCGGCGGCCGCACCGATCCCACGGTGCCGCATCCGGAGGAGGCGCTGCTGCACGTCGAGCACGGCGTCGCCTGCATCGAGCTGAACCGCCCGGCGCGCGGCAACGCGCTGTCGGCCTCGCTGGTCGAGGCGCTGCTGGCCGCGGTGCGGCGGGCCTGCGCCGACCCGTCGGTCCACACCCTCGCCTTCGCCGGCGCGGGCCGGCACTTCTGCACCGGCTTCGACCTCGGCGACCTCGAGTCCCTGAGCGAGGGCGACCTCGTGCTGCGCTTCGTGCGGGTGGAGGCGCTGCTCGACGCGGTCTGGCGCGCGCCGGTGCGCACGGTCGCGATCGCCACCGGCCGCGCCTGGGGCGCGGGCGCGGACCTCTTCGCGGCCTGCGACGTCCGCGTCGCCGCCGCCGACGCCACCTTCCGCTTCCCCGGCGCGGCCTTCGGCATCGTGCTGGGCACGCGCCGGCTCGCCGAGCGCGTGGGCACCGAACGCGCGCGCGCGTGGGTGACCACCGGCGCCACGCTCGACGCCGCCGAGGCCGCGGCCGCCGGGCTCGCGAGCCGCGTCGCCGCGACCGAGGCCGACA
>JBAXJZ010000498.1:0-3438 GCA_037137595.1 Burkholderiales bacterium
AGGCCTGGGTCGCCTCGCCCATGGTGTGGCTGATGTCGAAGCACTCGATGCGCAGGGACTCGAGGTCCCCGTCGTCCAGCGCCAGCACGTCGGCGAGGGCACGCGTACGGCTCTGCTGCGAACCCTCCTCGGCCAGCACCCGGGCGAGCGCGATCCGGGCGTTCTGCGTGGCCTGCTCGAGCCAGCGGCGCCGCGGGCCGTTGGGCTGCCGGATCCAGTTCACCGGGTGGCCGGCGCTCGCCTGCAGCAGCGCGAGCGCGTCGGACGAGGCCGGATCGATCGCGCAGACGATCACCGGCGGCACCTCGCCGTCGGCGTAGTGCTGCGACAGGAAGGCCTCGAGCACCTCGCCCGGCACCTGCTCGTCGAGCGCGTCGACACGGGTGGGGAAATGGGCGCGGTCGCCGAGGTGACGGCCGCCGCGGACCATCGCGAGGTTCACGCAGACACGGCCGCCGCCGGTCTCGACCGCGATCACGTCGGCGTCGACGTCGGTGCCGGTCTCCATCGACTGCTGGCTCAGCACGCGCGAGAGCGCGGTCATCCGGTTGCGCAGAACCGCCGCGTCCTCGAAGCGCAGTTCGGCGGCCGCCTCGTGCATCCGTGTCTCGAAGTCGCGCAGCACCTCCTGCTGGCCGCCGCGCAGGAAACGCACCGCGGCGTCGACGTCCCCGGCGTAGGCCTCGGGTGCGACCGCGCCGACGCAGGGGGCGCTGCAGCGGCCGATCTGGTGCAGCAGGCAGGGCCGCGAGCGGTTCGAGAAGACCGAGTCCTCGCAGGTCCGGAGCCGGAACACCTTCTGCAGCACCTGGATGCTCTCCTTCACCGCCCAGGCGCTCGGGAACGGCCCGAAGAAGCGGCTGCGCCGGTCTGTGCCGCCGCGGTAGTAGGCGATCCGCGGGAACCGGTGCGCGGTGAACTTGAGGTAGGGGTAGGACTTGTCGTCGCGGAAGAGGATGTTGTAGCGCGGCGCCTGGGTCTTGATGAGGTTGTTCTCGAGCAGCAGGGCCTCGGCCTCGGAGGCCGTCACCGTGGTCTCGATCCGCGCGATGCGCGCGACCATGTGCGCGATCCGCGGGCTGTGCCCGGTCTTCTGGAAGTACGACGAGACCCGCTTCTTCAGGTCCCGCGCCTTGCCCACGTAGAGCAGCGCGTCATCGGACGCGATCATCCGGTAGACGCCGGGTCGGTTCGGCAGCGCCCCGAGGTAGGCCTTGACGTCGAAGACCGGCGCGTCGTCGGGCGCGGGGTTCGCGTCGGGGTCGGGACGGGGATCGGTGTCGGGGATCTGCACGCCGGAAATTCTAGCCCGCACGGCAGACACGCCCGCCGCGCGGGGTCGGCCGGCGGCTGCCGTGCCGACGGGCCGCTGCCGGTTTGGTCACGGGGTCCCGCCCGCAGGCGTCGGCCATACCGGTCACGCGGTCCCGGCCACGTGGGTCGGCCCAGCCGGTCCGACGCGCTCCACGACGACGAATGCGAGCGCGCTGTCCACCTCGTCGGACAGCGACACGTGCGCGACCAGGCCGCGCTCGCGCAGCCAGGCCGCCAGCGCCTCGCCGGGCATCACGGTCGGCCGGCCGAGCGCGTCGTTCAGCACCTGCAGGGACAGCAGGGTCGCCGGGCCGCGCACGCCCAGGCCGACGGCCTTGGCGAACGCCTCCTTGGCCGCGAAGCGCTTCGCGAGGTAGCGGATCGCGGTCTCGGGCCCGGTCGCGCCGCGCGCGCGCCGCTCGCCGTACTCCCGCAGCTCATCGGGGCCGAGCACCCGTCGCGCGAAGCGCTCGCCCCGGCGCTGGACGAGCGCCCGGATCCGCGCGATCAGCACGATGTCGGTGCCGATGCCGTGGATCACCACCCGCTCCCCGCGGCCGCTCAGGCGCCGCGGGCCGCGCCCTCGCGCAGCAGGCGCTTCATCTCGCGGACGGCCTCGCGCATGCCGACGAACATCGCCCGCGAGACGATCGCGTGACCGATGTGCAGCTCGCGGATGCCCGGCAGTGCGGCGACCGGCTGGACGTTGACGTAGTTGAGCGCGTGGCCGGCGTTGAAGCGCAGGCCGGCGGCGCGGATCGCGTCGCCGGCGCGCGCGATGCGGTCCAGCTCGGCGAGCACCGCGGGGCTCTCCGCGTCGCGGCCCTTCGCGAAGAACGCGTGGGCGTAGGGTCCGGTGTGGATCTCGCAGACCTTCGCGCCGATCTCGGCGGCGGCCTCGACCTGCGGCGTCTCGGCGTCGATGAAGACGCTGACGACGATGCCGGCGTCGACCAGCTTCGCGACGACCTCGCGCAGCCGCGTCTTCTGGCCGGCGACGTCGAGGCCGCCCTCGGTGGTGATCTCGTGCCGCCCCTCGGGCACCAGCATCGCCATCTCCGGCCGAAGCTCGCAGGCGATGCCGACCATCTCGTCGGTCGCCGCCATCTCGAGGTTGAGCTTCACGTGGGTCAGCTCGCGCAGCCTGCGGACGTCGTCGTCCTGGATGTGCCGACGGTCCTCGCGCAGATGGACCGTGATGCCGTCGGCGCCACCGAGGTGGGCCTCGACCGCGGCCCAGACCGGGTCGGGTTCGTAGGTGCGGCGGGCCTGGCGGACGGTCGCGACGTGGTCGATGTTGACGCCGAGTTCGATCATGGCGGGCGGTTCAGAGCTTGTGCAGGTCGAGGAGGATCTGGCGGGTGCGCAGCACCTGGCCGTCGAGATGGCGCGCGAGCAGCGAGCGGGTCAGCCGCTTGGCCTCGGCGAGCGTGGTCGGCGAATCGTAGCGCTCGTCGGCGATGTCGCGCAGCGTACGGCCCGAGAAGCCGCCCTCCTCGGCCGCGTCGGCGGCGATGAAGCCGCGGCCCGGCAGCAGCGCGTAGCGACGGTCCGGCGCGATCGGCCGATCCTCGGCGTCGGTGTCGAGGTCCAGCGCGTAGCCGATCTCGCGCAGCAGCAGCCACTCGAAGCGGCGCAGCGTCGCCTCGATCGACTCGCCGAGCCCGAGCGCGACCAGCGCCTGCGCGTAGCCGTCGAAGAGGGCCGGATGCGGGTCGTCGCGCGGCAGCAGCCGCACGACGAGCTCGTTCAGGTAGAACCCGCAGAGCAGGCCGTCCCCCTGCGGCGCGGCCATGCCGCCCAGCCATTCCGCCGAAGTCAGCGTGCGCAGCTCGTGACGGCCGGTGAAGCTCGCGTGCAGCGGCTGGAACGCCAGCAGCACGCCGCGCAGCTTCGAGCCGGTGCGCTTGGCGCCCTTCGCGACGCAGCCGACGCGGCCATGGTCGCGGGTCAGCAGTTCGACGACCAGGCTGGTCTCGCGCCAGGGGATGGTGTGCAGCACGAAGGCCGGCTCGTCCTGCACGCGTTCGGCGGCGCGGCCGACCGGACGCGCGGCACGGGTCGCCGGGCGACGCGTCGAGACCGGCGGCCCGTCGGCGCGCCGCCCGGCGGCCAGGCCGGCCG
>JBAXJZ010000499.1:0-3414 GCA_037137595.1 Burkholderiales bacterium
GGCGCGAGCAAGCCGGTGGTGATCGTGGGCATGGAGGCGCGCCGTCACGCCGCCGCCGTGCGCCGCTTCGCGGCGGCACTCGACGTGCCGGTGCTGCCCACCTACAAGGCCAAGGGCGTGGTCCCCGATTCGGACCCGCGCGTGACCGGCGTGTTCACCGGCGGCGAGCAGGAGGCCGACTGCGTCGGTCAGGCCGACCTGATCGTGCTGGTGGGCCTGGACCCGGTGGAGCTGATCCTGCAGCCGTGGCGCTACCGCATCCCGGTGCTGGAGCTGTCGGCGGTCCGCTATCCGGTCCACTACGTGACGCCCGAGGTCTCGGTCTTCGGGCCGCTGGAGGCCGCGCTCGACGCGCTCGCGCCGCGCGGGGCGGCGACGGGCTGGGCGCCCGAGGCGGTCACGGCGCTGCGCGCCGGCGTGCTGGACAAGCTGTCCTACGGACCGGTGGCCGAGGGCGTGGCGCCCGACCGCGCGGTGCTGCGCGCCGCGCACGCGTACGGGCGCCACGGCGTCGCGCCGCGGGTCACCGTCGACGCCGGCGCGCACATGTTCTCGGCCACCGCGTTCTTCCCCTGCGGCGGCCCCGGCGACCTGCTGATCTCCAACGGCCTCGCGACGATGGCCTTCGCGCTGCCGGCGGCGATCGCGGCCGCGCTCGACGATCCGTCGCGGCCGGCGCTGTGCCTGACCGGCGACGGCGGGCTGCTGATGTGCCTGGGCGAGCTGGTCACCGCGGTCCAGCAGCGCGCGCGGATCGTGGTGATGGTGTTCAACGACGGCGCGCTGTCGCTGATCGACGTGAAGCAGCAGAGCCGCACGCTTCCGCCGCGCGGCGTGCGCTGGCCGCGTACGGACTTCGCGACCGCGATGCGCGGCTGCGGCGGGCTGGGTCTCGTCGCCCGCGACGAGGCCGAGCTCGACGCGGCGCTCGAGACCGCGCTGCGCGCCGACGGCCCCGCGCTGATCGACGTGCACGTGGACCCGGCGGGCTATGGCCGCCAGCTGAAGGCGATGCGCGGCTGAGCGGCGCGCCGCCCCGCGACGAACCGACCCGACGACAGGAGCCCCGCGCGATGTGGCAACCCACCCGGATCATGGTCGACGGCGAGCTGATCCCGTTCGCCGACGCCGCCGTCCACCCGCTGTCGCTCGCGGTGGCCTACGCGACGACGGTCTTCGAGGGCCTGCGCGCCTACCGCCACGCCGACGGCAGCTACACCGTGTTCCGGCTCGCCGAGCACGTGCGCCGGCTGCAGGTGGGCATGAAGGTGATGCGCTTCGAGGGCACGCTGGAGACCGCCTACCTCGCCGAGCGGCTCTCCGCGCTGATCCGCGCGAACCAGCCCGACGACGACGTCTACGTGCGGCTGCTGGTCTACATCAAGGGCATCGGGCTGATGGCCACGCGCGGGCCGGTCGGCTGGACCGCGGCGGCGATGCCGCGCGACAAGCCGAAGTTCGCCGAGAAGGGCATGCAGCTCGGCGTGAGCTCGTGGAGCCGGCTGGCGGACAACGCGAGCCCGCCGCGGATCAAGGCCGCCGCCAACTACCACAGCGCGCGGCTGGTGCAGCTGCAGGCGCAGTCCGACGGCTACGACGGCGCGCTGATGCTGACGCCCGCGGGCAAGGTCTCGGAAGCGCCGATCGCCTGCTTCTTCATGGTCCGAGACGGCGTGCTGATCACGCCGAGCCTGACCTCGAACGTGCTCGAGAGCGTGACCCGCGACACGGTCATCCGGCTGTACGAGGCCTCGACCGGGCGACGGGTCGAACAGCGCGAGGTCGACCGCAGCGAGCTCTACTTCGCCGACGAGGCCTTCGTCTGCGGCACCGGCCAGGAGATCGTGCCGGTGGTGGGCATCGACCGGCTGCCGGTGGGCGACGGTGTGCCGGGGCCGGTGACGCGGGCGCTGCAGCAGCAGTACTTCGACGTGGTTCGCGGTCGGGTGCCGGACATGCACGGATGGCACACGCCGGTGTGACCGGATCGGCGCCGGGTCCCGGCGGGCCGGTCGGCGGTCGCGCCGGAGCCGGCATGGGCACCGTCCGCCCGGGCACGGGCGGCACGGGCCTGAGCCGCAGGCCGGCTCAGCGATCGCGCAGCGCGGCGCCCGCCTCCACGAGGTGGCGGATCAGCTGCTCGGTGTAGGCGGGCAGCGTCCGCCGACGGGGCCGAACCAGGCTCATCTGCCGGCGCGCCCACGGGTCGGTGAGCTCGACGAGCCGCAGCCGCCGGTGGTCGTCGTAGCGTGTGGCGCAGGCGCGCGGCACGACCGCGATGCCCGCGCCCGCGGCCACCATCTGGCAGACCGCGTCGAAGCTGCTGACCTGGATCCGCAGGTTCACCCGCTTGCCCTGCGACTGCGCGATGCGGTCGATGAAGGTCTGGATCGAGTTGAACTGGTTCAGGCCGACGAAGCTGTAGCCGTCGAGCACCTCCGAGAGCCGCGTGCGGTCGGACAGCGCCGGGGCGGCGTCCTGCGGCGCGATCAGCACCAGCTCGTCCGGATAGAGCGGCAGCACCTCGAGCTCGTCGGACTGCACGCGGGCGGCGATCACGCCGAGGTCGGCGACGCCCTTGACCACCGAGGCCATCACCTCCTCGGACGAGCATTCGGTGAGTTCGATGTCGATCGCCGCGTGCTTGCGCAGGAACGGCGACAGCGCGTCGGCGAGGAAGGTGTTGGTGGCGGTGCTGTTGGCCATCAGCCGGATGCTGCCCTTGACGCCCTCGGCGTAGGGCAGCAGGTCGGCGTGCAGGCAGTCGAGCTGGCGGAACACCGCGCGCGCGTGCTCCAGCACGATCTCGCCGGCGCGGGTGAGCTGCATGCCCTTGGCCTGGCGGATCAGCAGCGGGGTGCGGAACGATTCCTCGAGCTGCTTGATCCGCATGCTGGCGGCCGACGGCGACAGGAAGCTCCGCTCGGCGGCGCGGGTGAGGTTCAGTGCCTCGCCGACGTTGAGGAAGAGTCGCAGGTCGGTCAGGTCGTAGTGCATGGCGTCGGGGACCTTCTGCGCGGCGGAGGCCACGGGGGCGGCGCCGATGATACCGGGGGCCCGCCCCGGGGCGGCCGGCCCTGCGCCGCGGGCACGATGGACCCGCCGGCCGCCGCCGGGCAGAATCGCCGCGGCATCCCGCGGCCCGCGGGACGACCGGACGGCGCCGCGGGCGCCGCCACGCAGGAGACACCGATGCGCCACGACGACCCCGCCGCCATCGCCGCGCTGCGCAGTTCCCGTCCGCCCGGGCGCGGCCCGGTCCGGGCCTACGACTGGATCGCGACCCACCGGGCGCACCGGCCGCGCAAGGAGGCGGTGCGCGAGCTCGCCTCCGGGCGCCGCTTCACCTACGCCGACCTCGACGGCCGGGCCGACGCGCTCGCCGCGTGGCTGCGCCGCGCCGGCGTCGGCCGG
>JBAXJZ010000500.1:0-3410 GCA_037137595.1 Burkholderiales bacterium
GCCGTGCGGCCGCGTGCAGTGCGGCGGCCTGCGACTCGAGCGCAAGCGCCTCCACGTCGGCGTTCGCCGCCGACGACAGCGCCCAGATGCCCGCCGCGATCGCGGCGACGCCGCCGATGCCCAGCGGCCCGAGGCCGTCGGCGAGCACCGAGAGGCCGGCCCGCCCGCGGGCGAGCAGGATCCGCGCGAGCGCGCCGGCGCGATCCGGCAGGCGTGAGCTCACCGACTCCACTCCGCGGTGGCGACGAAGGCGAGGCGGGTGCCGCCGGGCCGCTGCACGACCTCGTGGCGCGACAGCTGAACCGTGCCGACGCCGGCCTCGAGCAGGCGCCGGCGCATCGTCTCGAACCGCTCGAGCGACAGGGTCTCGCCGCGCAGCTCGAGCGCGCCGCGGCCGCCGTCGACCTTCAGGCCGGTGAGCGACACCAGGCCCGAGCCGGCCTCCTCGACCACGAGCAGCCGGTGGTTCCAGTCGACCGACAGGAACCGCGCGAGCGCCACGCGCTCGGCGTCGGCACCCTCGCCCGCCGCCGGCGCGGCCCGCTCTGCGCGCGGCCGCGCGGCACGCGGCGCAGTCGCCTGCGTCGGCGTCGCGGCCGGCGCCTTCACGGCACGCCCGCCGGCGAGCAGGCTCGCCGCCTCGTGCTCGGCCGACGCGAGGGCGAGCCGCTGCTCGGCCTGCCAGACACGCGCGGTGCCCACGCAGGCGACGATCACGCCGAGCACGGCGATCAGACGGGGCACCACGGCCGGCAGCGCGCGCGGCTGCAGCAGGTCCGGCAGCGCGGGAGGCAGCGCGACGACCGGGCGGTTCACGACGCGAGCCCCGCGGCGGACACCGGTGCCGGCCCGACCGCGGCCTCGGGCTGCAGCAGCTGCAGCGGCAGCGGACGCTGCGCGAGCAGCGCCTCGGTCGCGGCCGCGCGCTCGGCCTGCACGCGCAGCACCCGCCGCACGTCGGAGGTCAGCAGCCCGCGGTCGCGGAACACCGCCTCGGCCAGCGTCTCGATGCGCGGCGTGTCGGGCAGCACCGCGCAGTCGGCCACCCGGCCGCCCAGCAGCAGGAACACGCTGCGGGTCGCGCCGGCGCTGCTCACGAAGAGCGTGGGCGAGCGCGGGCGGGTCGAGATCGACGCGCCGACCTCGGCAAGCGACAGCGGCGTGATCCGGCTCGCGCGCAGGCCGTGGACCGCGACGGCCTCGCGGACGGCCTCGACGAGCGCGGTGGGCGCCGCCACGCAGAGCACCGGTCGGCCCGGCCACGCGCCGGGGCTCACGATCGTCCACTCGTCGGCGGGCAGCTCGAAGCGCTGCTCGAAGCGCGCGGCGACGTAGGCGCGGAAGGTCGCGAGGTCGTCGATGCCGTCCGGCCAGGTCGCGCCGAACAGGCGGGCGAAACCGTCGTCCAGCCACAGGCCGACCGAGCGGCTCGCGAACCGCGCCGGCCGCGGCACCGGCAGCGTGCGCAGGGCGGCGAGCGCGTCGTCCGCCGACGCGAACGACGTCCCCGGCGCCCGCAGCACCTCGCCGCCCGGACGGGCGACGACGGTCGCGTGCCGCGCGATAACGGCCACGCGCTCGCTACGCCATCTCGGCCACACGTTCCAGCTCCTCGAAGCTCGTCCGCCCGGCGGCGGCCAGGATCGCCGCCCGGTCGGACAGCGGGGTCATGCCCGCGGCCAGCGCACGGGCGCGCAGCGCGCGCGGCGACTCGCGCGCGAGGATCCCCTCGCGCAGGTCATCGTCGACGTGCAGGATCTCGGCGACCGCGATCCGGCCGCGGTAGCCGGTGCCGCGGCAGTCGCCGCAGCCACGGCCGCGGCGGCCGACCACGTCGCCGCGCAGCGCCGGATGGCGCGCGCGCAGCGCAGCGCCCGGCACCGCGGGCTCGGCGCAGCGCGGGCAGACCTGCCGCAGCAGCCGCTGCGCCACCACGCCGTTCAGCGCGGAGGTCAGCTCGTACGGGTCGACGTCCATGTGGTGGAAGCGCGCGAGCACGTCGAACACCGTGTTCGCGTGGATCGACGACATCACCAGATGACCGGTCAGCGCGGCCTGCACCGCGATCTGCGCGGTCTCGCGGTCGCGGATCTCGCCCACCAGCAGCGTGTCGGGGTCGTGCCGCAGGATCGCCCGCAGGCCGCGCGCGAAGGTGAGGCCCGTGCGCTCGTTGACCGGCACCTGCAGCACGCCGGCGAGCTGGTACTCGACCGGATCCTCGATGGTGATGATCTTCTGGCGGCCGGTGTTGACCTCCGACAGGGCCGCGTACAGCGTCGTGGTCTTGCCGCTGCCGGTCGGTCCGGTCACCAGCAGCATGCCGTGCGGCCGGCGCGCGAGCGCACGCAGCGCCACCAGCTCGTCATCGCCGAAGCCCAGCCGTGCGAGGTCGAGGCTGCTGCGCTCGTCGGCGAGCGCACGCCGGTCGAGGATCCTCAACACCGCGTCCTCGCCGTGTGCGCTCGGCATCACCGACACGCGGAAGTCGACGTCGCGGCCCTCGATCCTCACGCGGAAGCGGCCGTCCTGCGGCAGCCGCCGCTCGCCGACGTCGAGCTGCCCGAGCACCTTGATCCGCGAGATCACCTGCTCGGCGAGCTCGCGACCGTCGATCGCTCCGCCGGGCGCGAGCACGCCGTCGAGGCGGTACTGGATCCGCGCGCCGCGCGGCGTCGACTCGACGTGGATGTCGCTCGCGGCGCTGCGGAACGCGTCGAACAGCGTCGAGCCCAGCAGGCGGACCGCCGGGTTGGGCTCGACCGACAGCGACGCCAGGCCGATCTCCTCGACCGGCGCCTCGCCGGCCGAGGGCGGCGCGCTCGCGTCCACGCCGTCCATCGCGCGCATCTCGGCGCCGTGGCGACCGAGCAGCGCGTCGAAGTCCGCGTCGCGGACCCAGGCCACCCGCGCGCCGTCGGCGAGCCGGCCCTGCAGCCAGTCCCAGGCCGACTCGCCGGCGCCGGCGCTCAGCACCGCGCAGGGCACGCCGTCGAGCCGGCCGACGGCCACGCGCCGGCGCGTGGCGCGGGCGAAGTCGACCGCGTCGAAGTCGAGCGTCATCGCATGCAGGGCGTCGATCGACCACTCGGGCAGGCCGGGCCACGGGGGCGCGGCGCCGTCGTCGGCCGTCAGCACGCGGGCGGGCAGCGGCGCGTTCATCGGATGCTCTCGAAGACCTGCAGCATCGGCCAGTACAGCGCCAGCACCACGCCGCCGACGACCCCGGCGACACCGAGCAGCAGCACGGGCCCCCAGACGGCGGTCGCGCGCTCGAGCAGCCGTGCGAGGCGTGCCTCGTCGGCGGCGGCGAGCCGCTCGAAGCAGCCCGGCAGCCCGCCGGTCCGCTCGGCGGCGGCGAGCAGCTGCAGCGCGACCGGGCCGGCGAGGCCGGCGTCGGCCATCGCGCGTGA
>JBAXJZ010000501.1:0-3408 GCA_037137595.1 Burkholderiales bacterium
TCGAGCTCGGCGCCCGCGACGTGCTGGGCGGCACGCTGCCCGAGTACTCGCTCGCGATCTGGCACGGCTTCAACGCGCCGCTGGCGCTCAGCCTGTGCGCGCTGGCGGGCGGCACGCTGGTCTATTTCTGGCTCGCGCACGAGCGCGCGCTGCATCGCCTGCCGGACGCCGAATCGCCGGGCCGCAACGCGTTCGAGGCGACGATCGACGGGCTGCTCGCGGCCGCGCGCGGGATCACCGGCCTGCTGCACGCCGGCGGCGCGCGCCGCACGCTGCTGCTGACGATCGCCGTGACCGCGGCCGCCGGCGGGCTGCCGTGGCTGTTCGCGACCTCGCCCTTCGACGGCGTGCCGGCCGGCGCGTTCGACGGCGTGACGGCCGGGCCGCTCGCGATCTGGGCGATCGGCTGCGCGGCCGCGTTCGCGACCGTCGCCTTCGCGCGCGAGCGGCTGGTGGCGCTGGTGACGCTGGGCGCGGTGGGACTGGTGACCAGCCTCGCCTTCGTCTGGTTCTCGGCACCCGACCTCGCGCTGACCCAGCTGCTGGTCGAGGTCGCCACCACGCTGCTGATGATGCTCGCGCTGCGCTACCTGCCGCCCGAGTCGCCGCGCGAGGCCGACGACCGCCGCAAGCTGCGCGACGCCGCGCTCGCCGCGGTGGTCGGCATCGGCCTGGGCGCGATCGCCTGGGCGGTGATGGTCCGGCCGCCGCACGAGCTGCTGCCCGCCTGGTACCTCGAGCGCACGCTGCCCGAGGGCGGCGGCTCGAACGCGGTCAACGTGATCATCGTCGACTTCCGCGGCTTCGACACCTTCGGCGAGATGACCGTGATGCTGGTCGCCGGCCTGGTGATCCACGCGCTGATCGCACGGATCGCGCTGCCGCCGGTGGCCGGCCCCGCGCGCGGCGCGGCCGAGGCCCGCGAGCGGCGCCAGCCGCTGATGTTCGCGACCGTCGCGCGCGCGCTGCTGCCCTTCGCGCTGATGGTCTCGGTCTACTTCTACCTGCGCGGCCACAACCAGCCGGGCGGCGGCTTCATCGCCGGCCTGATCTGCGCGGTGGCGCTGCTGCTGCAGGCGGTGGCGGTCGGGCCGGACGCGACGCGGCGCGGGGTCGACACGGCCGCGCGCACGATCGACCGGCTGCACCTGATGCTGGGCGCGGGGCTGCTGATCGCCTGTGCGACCGGGCTGGCCTCCTGGCTGTTCGGCTATCCGTTCCTCACCAGCACCTTCGGCCATCCGATCCTGCCGGTGGTGGGCGAGCTGCCGCTGGCCAGTGCCGCCGCCTTCGACCTCGGCGTGTTCCTCGCGGTGGTGGGCGCGACGGTGCTCGCGCTCGCCGGCATCGGGCGCCTCGCGCGCAGGGAGGCCTGAGGTGGAACTGCTGATGGCCTCGGGCATCGCGGTGCTGACCGGCACCGGCGTCTGGCTGCTGCTGCGGCCGCGCTCGTTCGACGTGATCCTCGGGCTCACGCTGCTGTCGTACGCGGTCAACCTGTTCATCTTCTCGATGGGACGGCTGGTGGTCGGCCGTGCGCCGATCGTCGACGGCTCGCCGGGTCCGGTCGCCGACCCGCTGCCGCAGGCGCTGGTGCTGACGGCGATCGTCATCGGCTTCGCGATGACCGCGCTGCTGCTGGTGCTCGCGGTGCGCGCGTACGCGGCGCGCGGCACCGACGAGGCCGACGGCGGACCCGCGCCCGCCTCCGACGCCGAGGACGCGCCGCGATGAACCACGCGCCGATCGTCCCCATCGTGCTGCCGGCGCTCGCCGCCGCGCTGATGCTGCTCGACCGCCGGCTGGGCGCCCAGCGCGCGCTCGCCTGGCTGTCGGTGCTGATGCAGCTGGGCTGCGCGGCCTGGCTGGTGGCGCTCGCCTCGGACGGCTGGCGCGGCGTCTACCTGCTGGGCAACTGGGCCGCGCCCTGGGGCATCGTGCTGGTCTGCGACCGGCTCTCGGCGATGATGGTCGCGCTGGTGTCGCTGCTCGCGGTCATCGCGCTGGCGGCCGCGCACGGCCGCTGGGACGGCCGAGGCGAACACTTCCACCCGCTGCTGCAGGTGCAGCTGATGGGGCTGAACGGCGCCTTCCTCACCGGCGACGTGTTCAACCTCTTCGTGTTCTTCGAGGTGCTGCTGATCGCCTCGTACGGGCTGCTGGTCCACGGCGACGGCGCCGCGCGGATCGCGGCGGGCCTGCGCTACGTGACCCTGAACCTGCTGGGCTCCGCACTGTTCCTGATCGGCGCGAGTCTGCTCTACGGCGTGACCGGCACGCTGAACATGGCCGACCTGTCGGCACGCATGCCCGAGCTCGCGGGCGGCGACGCGACGCTGGCGCTGATCGGGGCGTGGCTGCTGCTGGTGGTCTTCGGGCTGAAGGCCGCCGCACTGCCGCTCTACCTGTGGCTGCCGGGCACCTACTCGGCCGCGAGCCCGCCGGTGGCCGCGCTGTTCGCGGTGATGACCAAGGTGGGCGTCTACGCGGTGCTGCGCACCTTCACGCTGGTCTTCGGTGCCGACGCGGGTCCGCTCGCGAACGCGGTCTTCCCCTGGCTCGCCGCGATCGGCGCCGGCGGCTACGCGCTCGCGATGCTGGGCGCGCTCGCCGGCACCGACCTGCGCCGGCTCGCCGCGATGATGCTGATCGGCTCGGCCGGCTTCCTGCTGGTGGGCGTGGGCCTGGCGACGCCGGGCTCGGTCGCGGCGGCGCTCTTCTACCTGCCGCACACCACGCTGTCGGCCGCGGCGCTCTACCTGGTGGCCGACCTGGTGGCGCGCGGCCGCGGCGACGCGGCCGACCGGCTGCGCGTCGGCCCCGCGCCGCTGCGCCCGGCGGCCACCGGGCTGCTGTTCTTCGCGACCGCGGTCGCGATCGCCGGGCTGCCGCCCTTCGGCGGCTTCGTCGGCAAGGCGATGCTGCTCGCGGCGATGCTTCCCGAGGGCGGGTCGATGCCGGGCGGATCGGTGGCCGCGCTGTGGACCGTGATCCTCGGGGGCAGCCTGCTTGCGATGATCGCGCTGGCGCGCGCGGGCAGCGTGCTGTTCTGGAAGTCGGCCGCGCCGCCGGTCCGCGGCGCGCCGGCGCCCCGGGCCCTCGAGTTCGTGCCGGCGCTCGTCGCCCTCGTCGCGGTCGTCGCCGTCACCGTCTGGGCCGCACCGCTGCAGCGTTATGCCGACGCGGCCGCGCGCGACCTGCTCGAACCTTCGGCGACGGTCGACCAGGTGCTGCGCACCGTGCCGCGCGCCGGTCCCCACCAGCCGCATCCGGAGTCCTACCGGTGAGCGTCCCCGCCCCCCGCGACAGCCTGCTGCGCAGACTGCTGCCGCGCCCCTGGACCGCGCTGTGGCTGTGGCTGCCCGGGCTGCTGCTGGACCAGACGGTGGCCGTCGGCCACGTGCTCCC
>JBAXJZ010000502.1:0-3407 GCA_037137595.1 Burkholderiales bacterium
CGCGAAGCGATCGGCGCCGAGCGCGGCCACGCTCGGGCGGGACGCGTCGGTCACGGCCGTCGCGACCGCGATCGCGCTGCCGACGAAGCCGTCGGCATCGAAGGCGATCGCACGGACCGTCCGCTGCGATCCGGCGGTGTCGATCCACACCGCGAGCCCGCGACCGGTGGCCGTGTCGAACGCCAGCGTCGGCGCCGACGCGGTCGAGGGCGCGGCCGGATCGGGCGTCCACAGCGTGGCCTGCGAACGGAGGGTGCCGTCGGCGGCGAACCGCACCAGCCGCACCGACTGGCTGTCGGCCGAGGGTCCGCTGGCCACCAGCACGAGGACCGAACCGTCGTTGCGCACCACCACGTCGGGATGGCCGTTCGCCTCGCCCGTCGCGACCGGAACGACCGTCGGCGCGGTGCCGAGCACGGTCATCGAGCCGCCGCTGCCGTCGGCGCGGCGCGGCTCGAGCCACAGGCGGCGCAGGTCGACCTGCGTGCCGCCGGTCCCCGAGCGCTCCCAGGCGACGACCGCGTAGCGGCCGTCGGCGGAGATCGCCACCGAGGGTCGGCCGCGCCCGGACGCGTTCGCGTCGGGCAGGTCGACGCGGGTCGCGGCCTGGATCGCGCCGAGCGTGCCGCCGGGCAGTGCCGGCGCGGCGTAGTAGGCGACGCGGATCGTGCCGCCTTCCACCCAGGAGAACACCGCGTTGCCGGCGTCGTCGACGGCAACGGCGGGCAGGCGCTGCGCGGTGCCGGTCTCGGTGTCGGCCTGGACGGCGATCGTCGTCTCGAGGCCGCGTGTGCCGTCGGCGGCGTCGAAGCGCGCGACCACCCGGGTGCGCCCGTCGACGACCTCGGTCCAGACGAAGACGGTGCCGCGCGCGCCGGTCGCGACCTGGCGCGCGGCGCCGCTCTCGCTCCCGCTCTCGGCCTGCCGCTGCGCGTCGGTGACGGTCGCGTCGGCGGGCAGCACGATCCGCTCGAGGCCGACCGCCGCACCGATGCCGGCGGCGTCATCGGCCCAGGACACGACCACGCGACCGTCGGCGGCGGCGACCGACGCGGCGCGCTGGTCGCCGGTGACGCCGACGTTGAGCGGCTGGACCGCACCCAGCACGCGTGCGCCACCGGTTCCGATCGCGACCCGGGCGAGGCCGACGTCGAGGCCTGCGCCGCCGGCGAGCGTGCCGTCGAAGGCCACTGCGAAGCGGTCCCCGCCGAGCGCGGCGACGCTCGGGCGGCGTGCGTCGGAGACGTCCGGCGCGAGCGCGATCGCGGTGCCGATCGCGCCGCTCGCGTCGAAGGCCCGCGCACGGACCGACTGGGTCGTGCCGACCTGCTCGATCCAGACCGCGAGGCCGCGCTGCGTGCCGGGGTCCCACGCCACCGTCGGCGACCCGACCGTCGTCCCGCCGGAGGCCTTGGCCAGCTCGGTCGTCCCGAGGATCCCGGTGCCGTCGAAGCGCACGAGGGTGACGCTCGCGTCGGTCGCCGTCGATCCCGTGGTCAGCACGACCACGCCGGCGCCGTCGTCGCCGATCGCGACGTCGGGGTGTCCGATCGCGGATCCCGAGAAGGCCGAGGCGACGGACAGCACGCTCCCGACGGTCGAGACCGACTCGTCATCCGGATCCAGTTGCAGCCGCCGCATTTCGACCGCCGCGATCGCACTGCCCGCGCGTTCCCAGGCGACGACCGCGGAACGGCCGTCGGCCGACATCGCCACCGACGCCCGGCCCCGATCCGGCGCGAGCGATTCGGAGACGTCGACCCGCGTCGAACCCTGCAGGCGCGCCATCGAGCCGCCGGCCGTGGTCGGCGCGCCGAAGTACGCGACGCGGACCGACGTCCCCTCGGTCCAGGCGATCAGCGCGCGGCCGTCGGCGTCGACCGCGACGCTCGGCATCGTGCGAAGCGTGTTGCCGCCGCTCGCGATCTGCGTGCGCGCGCCGATCGTGCCGTCGGCCGCGTCGAAGCGCGCGAAGATCGTCGAGCGGCCCGTACCGGCGGACTCGGCCCAGACGGTGACGGTGCCGGCGGCACCGGTCGCGACCTGGCGCGCCGCGCCGCTGTCCGCGCCGACCTCGGTCGGCAGCTGACGGCTGGTGACGGTGGTGTCGGCCGGGATGACGACACGCTCGAAGGCGGCCTGGACGCCGCTGGTCGCGGTGCCGTCGGCCCAGGCGACCACGAGACGACCGTCCGCGGCCGCGACCGAGGGCGCGCGCTGGTCGCCGGAGGCGACGGCGACGATCCGCTCGACCGCAGCGTACTCGACCGCGCCCGCCGTGCCGACCGCCACGCGGACCAGCCCGACGTCCAGGCCGGCCCCGCCGACGATCGTGCCGTCGAAGGCCACGGCGAAGCGATTGCCGCCGGTGGCGGCGACGCTCGGATGGCGTACGTCGGCGATGCCGGCGGCGAGCGTGACCCCACTCCCGAGCGATCCGGCGGCGTCGAAGCCGATCGCACGCAGCGCGCGCGAGGTGCCGGTGGTCTCGACCCAGACCGCGAGCCCGCGGCCGGTGTCGACGTCGAGCGCCAGCGTCGGCGCGGACAGGGTCGCCCCGCTGCCGGATGCCGCGGCCGCCAGCTGCGACGGCGGCAGCGCGACGCCGCTCGCATCGAAGCGCACGAGGCTCACCTCCGTCGAGCCTGCGGACACACTCGTGGCGAGGACCACCACGCCCGATCCGTCAGCCCGCAGCGCGACGTCCGGATGACCGACCGCGGCACCCTGGGCCACCATCGTCGGGCTGCCCAGGGGGACGACGGCGGTCGTCGCATCGCCCGACGGATCGAGCTGCAGCCGCAGCAGGTCGACCGCGGCGCCCCCGCTGCCGGACCGCTCCCAGACGACCGCGGCCACACTGCCGTCCGCCGTCATCGCGACCGACGGACGTCCGCGCTGCGGCGTGGCCGCGTCGTCCGCGTCGACACGGGTCGGCGGCCCGAGCACGGTCATGGCGCCGCCCGCCGCGGTCGGCGCCGCGAGGTAGGCGATGCGGATCGAGGTGCCTTCGGACCAGGCGACCAGCGCGTTGCCGGCGTCGTCGACGGCCACCGCGGGCAGGCTGCGCACGACGCCCGAGCCGGTGGCGACCTGCGTCGCCTGCCCGGCGGTGCCGTCGGGCGCGTCGAAGCGCGCCATGACCGTCGTCCCGGTGCCCGGCCCTTCCTGGACCCAGACGTTCACGGTGCCGCGCGCGCCGGTGGCGACCTGTCGGCCGGCGGAGCTCTCGGCGGCGACTTCCGCCTGCAGCTGCACACCCGTGAAGCTGACTTCCGCGGGTGTCGCGAGCAGGCCGCCGTAGGACGCCTGCAGCGCGGCGCCGATCGGCGCGGCCGCCTCGATCTGCCCCCGGCTCGCCTCCAGCACCCAGTTCCCGCCGTACGCCAGACCGCCCGTCGCGTCCG
>JBAXJZ010000503.1:0-3389 GCA_037137595.1 Burkholderiales bacterium
GATGGGAGGGCACCACCCGCCGCGGGGCCCGCGTTCGACGCGCCGCCGAGGGCCGGCGCGCCGTTCACCCGCGCAGCGCCTGGTCCCAGGTCAGCGCGCGCACGTCGGGCACCGTCGGCACCATGTTGAACACGCGGCCGATGGTCCACGCGGTGCCGACCGCCTTCGCGTGCGCGTCGCCGAACACCGCCGGCACGGTCGTCGTGCGGTCGAACCACCAGTCGAAGAACTTGCGGTCGATGTTCGACTGCTTGGCCATCGCGCCGAAGACCTCGTCGCGGTGGCCCAGCGTGTAGTCCACCGAGGCCTTCAGCATCCGGTTGAACTCGCGGAACGCGTCGGGACGAGCGGCGAGCCTGTCCGGGTAGGAGACGTTGATCGCCGAAGTCAGCGTGCCGTGGGCCGCGTTGACGATCTTGCCGGTCTCGCAGATGTTGACGAATTCGCCCGACTGCATCGCGCGCCAGGCCTGGCTGTGGATCAGCGTCGCCGCATCGGCCTGGCCGGTCGCGAGCGCCGCCGGCAGGTTCGGCGCCTGCACCTCCACCTGCCGGACGTCGCCGCCCTCGAGCGCCATGTTGAGCCCGAACTCGCGGCGCAGCGCCTCGCGCGCGTACATGTAGCCGGTGGACCGCAGGCCGTAGGACGCGAGCGTCCTGCCCTTCAGGTCCGCGGCGCTGCGGATCGGGCTGCCCTTCTTCACCCAGACGCCGCCGCCCTCGCCCACCGGCGAGGCGTGCAGCGCCGACGACAGGATCCGCAGTTCCAGTCCGCGCGCCGCCGCCGCCGGCACGCCGATCACCGCGGTCATGATCACGTCGTACTGCTTGGTCGCGGTGGCCTGCAGCAGCTGCGGGATCAGCAGGCCGGTCGCCTCCAGCTCGATCAGGTCGGACTTCACGCGGCCGTTGCGGATCGGCCAGAGCACCGCCTCGAACGCGGGGTCGAGCAGGTAGCCGTAGCTGACCTTCTGGCGGGACTGCGCGCCCGCACGCGAGGCGGCGAGCGCCGCGGGCGCGGCGGCGAGGAAGTGGCGGCGGTTCATGTCTCGGGCTCCTGGGAATCGGATTCGGACGGGGGTTCGAGCGAGCGGAAGAGTTCGTGCAGACGCTCGCGCAGCGCGGCGAGCCGCGGGTCGTCGGCGGGACGGCGCGGCCGCGGCGCGTCGACGGTCACGGTCTCGAGCACGCGCGTCGGCTTGCCCGACAGCAGCACGATCCGGTCGGCGAGCGTCAGCGCCTCGTCGATGTCGTGCGTGACGAAGAGCACCGTGCGGCCGGTGCGCTGCCAGATGCGTTCGATCTCGGCGCGCAGCCGGCGGCGCGTGTTCGGGTCGAGCGCGGAGAACGGCTCGTCCATCAGCACGATCGAGGGCTCGACCACCAGCGCGCGCGCGATCGCGACCCGCTGCCGCTCGCCGCCCGACAGCATCGACGGGTACTTGGCCGCTGAGCCGGCGAGCCCGACCATCGCGAGCATCTCGCGCGCCAGCGGCTCGCGGCGCGCGGCCTCGGCGCGGCCGAAGCGCAGCTCGGCGCCCAGCAGCACGTTCGACAGCACGTCGCGCCAGGGCGCGAGCCGCGGCGACTGGAACACGAAGGCGACCTCGCTCCAGGCCTCGGCGGGCGCGCGCCCGTCGACGCGCACGCTGCCGCCGTCGGGCGGGATCAGGTCGCCGACGAGGCGCAGCGCGGTCGACTTGCCGCAGCCCGAGGGGCCGAGCAGGCAGACGAACTCGCCGCGCGCGACGGTGAAGTCCAGGCGGTCGTAGATCGCCTCGCCGCCGAAGGCGAGGCGCACGCCCTCGAAGGCGATCGCGTCGGCGGCGCCGCCCGTCACGGCCAGAAGCGCCAGCGCCGCCGGCCCGCCGGGTCGTGGACCACGCGGCTCGTCGCGTCGAACACCATCGTCTCGCCGGACTCGCCGTGGACCGGCCAGTCGGGCAGCGCCGCATGCGTCGGGTCGCCATCGCGCGCGAAGGCGGCCCAGGCGTCGCGCATCGTCGCGGCGAGCGCGCCGGCCTGCGCGGGGTCGGCGCCGGCCAGCATCGGCGCCTGCCAGTGGGGCAGCGTGTCGAAGCAGAACGGCAGCTCGATGCAGTGGCAGGCGCCGAAGGCGTTGCCCGGCGCGGCGAAGTCGAAGCGGAAGGTGCGCACCGGGCGGCCGAGCGCGGCCATCCGCTCGGCGAAGGCCCAGAGGCCGCCGCCGAAGGAGGCGTCGCCGAGCAGCTCGCCGAGCAGCCCGCCGGGTCCGGCCAGGTGCGCGCGCTCGCGGTACTCGGCCATCGCCTCGTCGGCCGCGCCGCCGAAGTGCCGCGCGAAGACGCCCCGCACCGCCGCGTCGGGCGCGGTCGCCATCTCGGGCACCGGCGCGAAGAACGCGGCCATCTCGTCGCGCGTGTAGCCGACGATCAGGTCCCGCTCCATCGCGCCCGCCACCGCCGCGCCGATCACGTCGTCGCCGAGCAGCTCGTGGTCGGCCACCGGGATGAAGGGCGGCGTGGTGTTCGCGAACGCGGCCATCGAGCGCGCGACCGCGACCTGCGCGACGTTGATCCGGTCCACCGGCACGTCGCGCCAGCCGGCGGCGTCGGCCAGGCCGAGCTCGCGCTGGACCTTCTCGCCGATCGCGGCCGCCTCGGCGCGCGAGCGCAGCATCCGGCCGAAGGGCGCGCTCTGCACGATCGCGCGGCGGAAGCGCGCGCGGGCCTTCGGGATGCCCAGCATCGCGAGCACCGACAGGCCGCCCGCCGACTGCCCGAACACCGTCACCTTGTCGGGGTCACCGCCGAACGCGGCGATCTCGGCGGCCACCCAGTCGAGCGCGGCGATCTGGTCGTGCAGGCCGAGGTTGGGCTCGGCCACGCCCGGCAGGTGCATGAAGCCGAGCGCGCCCAGCCGGTAGTTGACGCCCACCACCACCACGTCGCCGTGGCGCGCGAGCGGGCCGCCGCCGTACCAGGGCAGCGAACCCGCGCCGGTCCAGAACGCGCCGCCGTGGAAGAAGACCATCACCGGGCGTTTCGCGCCGTCGGCGGCCGGCGTGGTGACCGTCAGCGTCAGGCAGTCCTCGGACTGAGGCAGCTCGAAGTCACCCATCGCGGCGCGCAGCCGCGACGGCGGCTGCGGCGGGATCGGGCCGTCTCGGGTGGCGTCGCGCTCGCCGGACCACGACGGCGCCGGCTGCGGCCGCGCGAAGCGCAGCGGCCCCACCGGCGGCGCAGCGTAGGGCACGCCGCGGAAGACGAGGACGCCGTCCTCGACGGCGCCGCGGAGCGCGCCGGAGGCGGTGCGGACGGTGGGCGCTGGGCTCAAGGCGGGCTCGCTCGGTCGGGGGGATCGACGGACTCTAGCGGGCGGGCCGCGTCGGCGCGCAAGTCGCGCGTGAAT
>JBAXJZ010000504.1:0-3382 GCA_037137595.1 Burkholderiales bacterium
GGCGCGGGTCGCGGCGCCCGGTGGGGCGCCGCGGTGCTAGAGTCCGGGCGTTCGCGGCCCCGACCGGGTCGCGCCACCGCCGCCCCGCGATGCCCGCCGATCCGACATCCGCCGCCCCGGACGACCTCCTTCTCGTCGTCGACGTCCAGAACGACTTCTGCCCCGGCGGCGCGCTCGCGGTCGCAGACGGCGACGCGGTCGTTCCGGTCATCGGTGCACTGATGGCGGACTTCGCGCACGTTGCGTTCACGCAGGACTGGCATCCGCCCGGCCACCGGTCTTTCGCGAGCACGCACCCGGGGCGTGCGCCCTTCGAGACGGTCCCGTTCCCCTACGGCATGCAGACGCTGTGGCCCGACCACTGCGTGCAGGGCACGCCGGGCGCGGACTTCCATCCCGGGCTCGACGCGCGGCGCGCCGAGATCGTTGTGCGCAAGGGGTTCCGGCCCGAGGTGGACTCGTACTCCGCGTTCTTCGAGAACGACCGCGTCACGCCGACCGGACTCGCGGGCTGCCTGCGCGAACGGGGCGTGCGCCGCGTCGTGCTGTGCGGGCTCGCGACCGACTTCTGCGTCGCGTATTCGGCGATCGACGCGCGGCGTCTCGGCTTCCAGGCCGAGGTCCGGCTCGACGCCTGCCGTGCGATCGACCTCGGCGGCTCGCTGGCGGCGGCGATGGCGGCGATGCGCGAGGCCGGCGTCGTGCTCACCGGCGGCGCGCGCTGAGCCCGCCGCCCGGGGGCGCCGCGTGGGCCGCGGCGGCGCTGCTCGTCAACGCGTTCCTCTGGGGCGTCTCGTGGTGGCCGTTCCGCGCGCTGCAGGCGCAGGGCGTGCACGGGCTGTGGGCGACCGCGCTCGTCTACGCGGTCGTGGCGGCGGCCGTGGTCGCCTGGGACCGCGGTGCGCCGGCGCACCTCGTGCGCACCCGCGCGCTGTGGCCGCTCCTGGTGGCGAGCGGCATCGCGAATGCCTGCTTCAACTGGGCGGTGACCGTCGGCGACGTGGTGCGCGTCGTGCTGCTCTTCTACCTGATGCCCGCGTGGGCCGCGCTGCTCGCGCGGGCGCTGCTGGGCGAGGCGCTGCGGGGGGCGGTGCTCGGACGTGTAGGCCTCGCGCTGGCCGGCGCCGCGGTGGTGCTGACGCCGCCCGACGCACCCTGGCCGCTGCCGCGCGACCTGGCCGACCTGCTCGCGATCGTCGGCGGCATCGGATTCGCCGCGACCAACGTGCTGCTGCGGCGCGAGGCCGCGCAGCCCGAGGCGAGCCGGGCGCTCGCGATGTTCGCCGGCGGTGTCGCGGTCGCCGGCGGCGTCGCGCTGGTCCTCACCGTCACGGGTGCGGTCGCCGCACCGCCCGCGCCGTCGCCCGGCTGGCTCGCGGGCATCGCGGGTCTCGCGCTGATGTTCGGCGTCGGCAACCTGTGCCTGCAGTACGGGGCCGCGCGGCTGCCGGCGAACGTGACCTCGGTCGTGCTGCTGTCCGAGGTGCCGATCGCGGCGCTGTCGGCGGTGTGGCTCGGGGGCGGGGTGCTCGAGACGCGCACGCTCGTGGGCGGCGCGATGATCGTCGGCGCGGCGCTGCTGGCGGTCCGGGACGCGGGCTGAGCGACGCTCACTTCGCGCCGAGCAGCGGCGCGAGCACCGGCCACGCATGGTCGAGCAGCAGCGGCTGCACGGCCTCCGTCGGATGGATGCGATCGGCCTGGAAGGCGTCGGCGCGCTCGGCGATCGGCTGCAGGAAGAACGGCAGCAGCGGCACCTTCTCGGTGTCGGCCACGCGCCGGAACAGCCCGGCGAACTGCTCGCCGTAGGCGCGGCCGTAGTTCGGCGGCATCTGCATGCCGAACAGCACCGCGCGCGCGCCGGCCTTGCGCGACGCCGCCACCATCTCGCGCAGGTTGGCCTCGGTGCCGGCCAGCGGCAGCCCCCGCAGCGCGTCGTTGCCGCCCAGCTCGACCACCACCAGCGCCGGCGCGTGCCGCGCGAGCAGGTCCGCGAGCCGCGAGCGGCCGCCCGACGTGGTCTCGCCGCTGATGCTCGCGTTGACCACCTTCCACGGCAGCTTCCGCTCCTCGATCCGCTTCTGGAGCAGCGCGACCCAGCCGGTTCCCCGTGCGAGGCCGTACTCGGCCGACAGGCTGTCGCCCACGACGAGCAGGGTCCGCGGCTCGGCGGCGCGGGCCGCGTGCGGGACGAGCGCCATGCCGATCGAGGCCGCGGCGAGACCCGCCGATGCGCGCAGCACGCGTCGTCGCGCGGCGCCCCGCGGTGAAAGGCCCGGCGTCCCGGTGACGACACGGGGGCGGGCTACACTGCGGACCATGGCTGCGATCAAGGTCGAACACCTGGGCAAGAAGGTGCCGGATGCCGGCGGGTGGCTCACGATTCTCGACGATGTCGGATTCTCGGTCGATTCCGGGGACACCGTCGCCATCGTCGGTGCGTCGGGCTCGGGCAAGTCGACCTTGCTCGGTCTCCTCGCGGGGCTGGACCTGCCGACCAGCGGCCGCGTGGTGGCCTCCGGCCAGGACCTGTTCTCGCTCGACGAGGATGCGCGCGCGCGCTGGCGCGCGGAGACCGTCGGCTTCGTGTTCCAGTCGTTCCAGCTGCTGCCGCAGATGACCGCGCTGGAGAACGTGATGCTGCCGCTGGAACTCGCCGGCGCGCGCGACGCGTCGGCCCGCGCCCGCGACCTGCTGGCGCGAGTGGGGCTCGCGGAGCGGGCCGGTCACTATCCGCGGACGATGTCGGGTGGCGAGCAGCAGCGGGTCGCGCTCGCGCGTGCGTTCGCGCCGAGACCGGCGCTGCTGTTCGCCGACGAGCCCACCGGCAGCCTCGACCACGCGACCGGCGAGCGGGTCATCGAACTGCTGTTCGAGCTGAACCGCGAGTCGGGCGCCACGCTCGTGCTGGTCACGCACGACCCGGCACTCGCCGGACGCTGCGCACGCACGCTGCGGCTCAACAGCGGCCGGCTCGTCGATTGAGCGTCGCGCGGATCGCGTCGGGCAGCCGCGAGGCCGGCAGCCCGATCGCGCCGCGCCAGTCGTCGAGGTCGGCGAGCGCATCGGCCGCGGCGCCGTGCAGCCAGGTGCCGCCGACGGCCGCGTCCGCGGGCGGAAGGCCCGCGGCGAGCAGCCCGGCGATCGTGCCGGCGAGGACGTCGCCGGTGCCGGCCACCGACAGGATCGGGCCGCCGCTCGCGTTCACCGACCAGCGCCCGTCGGGCAGCGCGACGACCGTGCCCGCGCCCTTCAGCACGACGCAGGCGCCGGTCGCGACCGCGATGCGATGGGCGCTGCCGATGCGATCGTGCTGGACGTCCGAGGTCTGGACGCCGAGCAGCCGCGCGGCCTCGAGCGGGTGCGGCGTCAGCACCGACGG
>JBAXJZ010000505.1:0-3379 GCA_037137595.1 Burkholderiales bacterium
CCGGCGCCCACGCGCCTGATTCCGAGGCGCACGCTGGTCGCGACGACGGTGGGCGTCGGCATCGCGGCCGTGTTCGCCGGCTTCGCCGCCGGCTGGACGGCGGCCCGCATCGCCCCCACGCCCGCCCCGGTCGCCGAGCCGGCCTCGCTGCTCGCCCGCTACGCGTCGACACGACGCGAGCTGCGCCGGCGCACCGTGCACAACGAGCTCGTCGTCCGCGGTCTCGCGGCCGACCACTGCCGCGCCGTGTTCGCCACGGCCCTGCCCGATTCCGACGAGGCCGCCTCGCGCTGCGCCGAGTGGTTCGACCGGCGCGTCGACGAGTTCCAGGCCTGCGCGAGAGCCGAGCTCGAGCCGGCGGCGGGTCGCGCGGCGAGCGGCGCGGACGGCGCCGCGACGCGGGCGAGCCCTGCCGGCGAGGTGCACGACCGGATCGTCACGCTCTGCTCGCGGACGATCGACCAGGTGTTCCAGCCCGGCTCGACGGCCGACGTGCAGACGCTCGTGCGCCTGACGCTGGACTGGTGGGCCACGCGCGCCGCCCTCGACGCCGGGGCCCGTTGAATCGGCGAAGCCCGGCGCGGCGGCGCCGCCGACCGCGATCCCCTCGCGCCGGGGGACGCGACGGCGGGGCGGTCAGGGCCGCACGACGAGGATCTGCCGCGGGGCGACCGCCGTCGTGTCGTGGACCATGCCGGCGGCGCTCAGGCCGGCCACGGTGAACAGCGTGAACGGCGTGGCCTGTCGGCTCAGGCGCAGCGTGCCGACGGTGCAGGTGCCGGCGCTGCCGGTGGTGCAGTCGAGCGGTGCACCGCCGATGTTGAATCCGCCCGAGACCTTGACGCCCGGCACCGGCGCCCCGCTCGCGTTCCTCACCGCGACCGTCACCGTCGCGGTCCACCAGGACGCGTCCACCGCCCTGCTGCTGCCGCCGAGGGCGCGCACCGAGATCCTGACCGGCGCGGGCGCCGCCTGCTCGGCCCCTGCGCTGGAGAACAGCTGCAGGGTCGGCGAACCCGGACCGGCGCCCGAGATCACGTTCGGCGTGGCCATCGCCTTGATGCGCTCGGCGACCTGCGCCGGCGTCAGGGTCGGCGTCGTGCCGAGCAGGACCGCGGCGGCGCCGGCCACGTGGGGCGCGGCCATCGACGTGCCGCTGTAGACCGCGACGGCGGTGTCGCTCGACATCACCGACGACGTGATCCCCTCGCCCGGCGCGAACAGCGACAGGCATCGCCCCCAGTTCGAGAAGCCCGCCCGCGCATCCGATCCGGTCGACGCGCCGACGGCGATCGCGGTCGGGGCTCGCGCCGGCGACACGGCGCAGGCGTCGATGGCGCTGTTGCCGGCCGCCACGACGACCGGGACCCCGGCCGACACCACGTTCGCCACCGCGGTGTCGAGCGCGGTCGAGGCCCCCCCGCCCAGCGAGAGGTTGGCGACCGCCGGCTTGCGGGCATTGCGCGCGACGAAGTCGAGGCCGGCGATCACGCCGCTGAGCGTGCCGCTGCCGTTGCAGTCCAGCACCCGCACCGGGGCCAGCGTGACCTGCTTGGCCACGCCGTAGGTCAGTCCGCCGACCGTACCCGCGACATGCGTGCCGTGACCGTTGCAGTCATCCGTCTTGCGGCCGTCGGCGATCGCGCTGAAGCCCAGCTCGGGGCGCACGCGGCTCGTCGTGGAACCCGCGGCGCTGCGGAACTCGACATGGGTGGCGCGGATGCCGGTGTCGACGATGTAGGCGGTGACCGTGCTCGCCGTGCCCTCGTAGCGGTAGGCGCCCGACAGCGGCAGCGCACGCTGGTCGATGCGGTCCAGCCCCCAGGTCGCGCCGGTCTGCGTGACCGCGCCGACCGCGACGAACTGGTCCTCCTCGACGCCCTCGACGTCGGGGTCGGCGAGCAGCGCCCGCGCGGCCTCTTCCGACAGCGTGGCCGCGTACCCCTGGATCGCCTTCGTGAAGTGCAGGCCGACGGTGCCGCCGCCGACCTGCTTGAGGGTGCGATCCGCCACCTGTTCGACCGACTTGCCGGTCGCGGTGGCGTCTTCGCGCAGCGTGACGATGTAGCGGCCCGGCACGCGACGGTCGAGCGGTGCGGCCACGATGTCCTTCTGGACCGGAGCGGCCGCGGCGGCCGCGGCGGCGAGCGCCGCCAGTTCCTCGGGCGTGGGCTCCGGGACGGACTGGGGATCGCCGGATGCGGGCGCCGCCTCGGCGGTCGGGCCCGCGGCGGAGGACGTGTCGCCGGCCGGGGCCGATGCGTCCCCGCCGCCGCCGCAACCGGCGATCAGCGCGCTCGCCAGAATCGTCAGCAACACCCCGTGAGTCGTCTTCCTGCTCATCGCTCGCGTCCCGTCGTGCGGACCGCCGTGGTCCGATGGGCGCGCAGTGTCGGAGCGGCCGCGACGAACGGAGCGGATGCGGGTGCGGAGGGCGGATGCGGCCCGTCGGACGGCGGACGTGCCGCCGCCGGTCGGCGGGTACGTCAACGGAGTTGCGGTTCACAAGAGGGCGGCGATGGCGGGCTGAGATGCTTCGCCGCCTGTATAGGGAAGAGCAACGAAGCCTATTGGAGTGCAGCTGAACGTGTTCAGCAATCGACCGGCGCGGTTTGTGCAAGGCCGTTGAAGTAGAAGCCGCCTTCATCAGCTCGGGCACATTGGGGGCAACCCTAGCGCCGCTTCCCCCCTCTTCTCATTCCTTGCGGACTTGACCGTGTGATGCGGGATTGGAAGACTCACACGATCTCTGCCGCATCGAGCCCCGTCGGCGAGCAGTTGGCTTCGGCCCCTTTCTTTGAATGACTAAGTACGCACCCCCTGCTCCGCCCGACGGCTTCGCCAACTGGCTGGACTACGCGGTTCACACCTGCGACCTGCGAGGCGCACGACTAGCCCGGATGTTCGAGGACGACTACGACCCGGGCGGTATGCCACCGCGCGAGGCGCTCATCGCGGAGCTGCGCGAGCTGAGGCGGCTGGCGGGAGTACCCGACACATACCCGCCAGACGCGGATTAACCGGCACCGCAGTTGAGACTCAGCGTATTGCGCTGCGCGCCACCTCCTCCAAGGCCTTTCCGGCGGACGCCCAGGGGACAAGTTCCAGAAAATTTGGACCTGCTAACGGCCATCGCCCATGCTGGCGGCTAGTGCCTCTCATGGTGCGACGCGTAACTTGCGTGGTCCGACAATTCGCGAGAATGGCGCGCCAACTAGCTGCTCTTGGCCTCGATCTTCATCCACCAGCGGCCATCCTTGTGCTGGAAGTCTCGGGACCCGAAGTAGGCGAGTTCTTTGAGGCGGGTGCCCGTGAACGTACCGGTGTCAAACGACACCCACCTTTACGAGTTAAGGCGACACCTACCTTTACGAGATGT
>JBAXJZ010000506.1:0-3368 GCA_037137595.1 Burkholderiales bacterium
CGCGGCGACGCGCCGGTGCTGGTGGCGCTCGAGGGCATGCCGGTCGCCGAGCCGACGGCCGCCGCGGCGACCGCGCAGGTCCGCGTGGACCCCGCGCCGGTGGCCCGCGCCCGCGCGGTGCCCTGGACGCTGGGCCTCGGACTGCTGTCGATGCCGCTCGCGCTCGCAGAGGGGCTCGCCACCGCGCACGACTGCGACGCCCGGTCGGCGGGCCTGGCCGAGGTGGTCGAGCTGCTTCGGGCCGCGCTGCCCGGCGCGCAGGGCGGCTTCGTCCACGCGTTCGACGCGGAGGTCGGCTACGGCGCTGCGCCCGAGCGGCCCGATCCGGCGGTCTCGCTGGTCGCCGACGACGACGCGGCGCTCGCCGCGGCCCGCGAGTCCGGGCATCCGATGGTGCTGGGCATCGGCCCGATCGTGCTCGTGCCCTCGGCGAGCCCGGGCTCGGGCGGCTGTCACCCGGCGCTCGAGGCCAGCGTGGTGATGCGCGCCCTCCGCACGAGCGACGGCGAGGTCCGCTGGCGGACGGTGCGGCGCCTGCCGATCGCGGACGCGGCGGACGCCGGCGCGCTGCGCGACTGGGCGGCCGATCCGGCCCGCGTGGTCGAGGCGCTGCGCGACCTGGGCGAGCGGATCGCCGTCGACGTCCGCTGGCTGCTCTGAGCGGCGGCCCGCCGCCTCAGCGGCCGAGGTTGAAGAACTCGCGTCGCCCGCGCATGCCCGCCACGTGCTGCAGCAGCAGGTCGAGGTCGGCGTCGCGGTCGATCGGGTTCAGGTGCTCGGTGTTGACGATGAGCAGCGGCGCCGCGTCGAAGTGGTGGAAGAAGCGGCTGTAGGCGTCGGCCAGCGCGCGCAGGTAGTCCTCGCCGATCGAGGCCTCGATCGGGATGCCGCGCTTGCGCACACGCTCCACCAGCGTGTCGGGCTGGGCCTGCAGGTAGATCACCAGGTCGGGTGTCGGTGCCTGCGGCTTCAGGTTGTCGAAGATCTGCCGGTAGAGCGCGAGCTCGTCGTCCGACAGCGTGAGCCGAGCGAACAGCGGGTCCTTCTCGAGCAGGAAATCGCCGACCGCGGCCGACTCGAACAGGTCGCGCTGGGCGAGGTCGCGCAGCTGGTTCACGCGCTGGAACAGGAAGAACAGCTGCGTGGGCAGCGCGTAGCGCGCGCTGTCGCGGTAGAAGCGCTCGAGGAAGGGATTGGCCTGCGGCTCCTCGAGCACCGTCTGCACGCCGAAGCGCTCGGCGAGCCGCTTCGCGAGCGAGGTCTTGCCGGCCCCGATCGGGCCTTCGACGACGATGTGGCGCCAGCGCTCGAACGGGTTCATCGGGAGGGGCTCACGAGCAGGCCGACGGTCTGCAGCGGGATCGGCAGGGAGACGAGCGGGTTGGACATCAGGGGCGGCCTCGGGAGGCCCACGGCACGCAGCGCTGGTCGGCCACGCGGGCCAGCCATTGTCGCACCGGACCCCGGCCCGGAACCACGATGTCGGCGTCGATGTCGGCCATCGGCCGCAGCACGAACGCGCGCTCGTGCAGCCGCGGGTGCGGCACCACGAGCGTTTCGGTGTCGACCGTGGCGTCGCCGGCGAGCAGCAGGTCGAGGTCGAGCGTGCGCGGCGCGTTCGCGTAGGGGCGCTCGCGGCCGAAACGGGTCTCGATCCGCTGGAGGGCGGCGAGCAGGTCGTGGGGATCGAGCCGGGTGTCGAGCCGCGCGACCGCGTTCAGGTAGTCGGGGCCGCCGGCGTCCACCGGCGCGCTCGCCCACAGCCGCGAGCGGGCGACGAGGCGCGTGCGCGGCAGCACGCGCAGCGCGTCGATCGCCGCCTCCAGCGTGGCACCGCGCTCGCCGAGGTTCGCGCCGAGGCCGATCCACGCGTCCATCGGCGTCGCGCGGGGTTCAGGCCGGCGGGTCGGCCGACCGCGGCGTGCCGCCGGACTGCCCGTCGACCTCGCGCCAGCGCGGATCGTCGTCGGGTTCGCGGCCCGAGGCGTCGGGGGCCGCCTCGTCGCCGCCGGACTCGCCGCCGCCCGACTTGCGTCCGCTGCGACGGCGGCGGCGGCGCTTGGTGCCGGTCCGCGGCTCGCCGGGGCGCGCGTCCAGGAGCCGCTCGCGCGTCGCCGCGTCGCCGTCGACGAACTCGGTCCACCAGCGGCCGAGTTCCTCGGGCAGCTCGCCCGCCTCGACCCGCAGCAGCAGGAAGTCGTAGCCGGCGCGGAAGCGCAGGTGCTCCATCGCGCGCAGCGCGCCGCGGCCGCCCTTCTCGAGCCGCGGCTGCAGGCCCCAGATCTCGCGCATGTCGGAGATGTAGCGGCGCTGGATCGCGAGCTTCGAGCCCTGCTCGTCGAGCACCGAGTCCATCGCCTCCATGAGCGCGGGAATCGAGTGCTCGCCCGCCGCACGGCGCTCGGCCCAGCGGTCGCTCACCAGCTGCCACAGCAGGGTGGCGAACAGGAAGCCCGGCGACACCGACTTGCCGGCGCGCACGCGCTCGTCGGTGGTGCGCAGCGCCACCTCGATGAAGCGCTCGCCGTGGGGCTGCTCGAGGATCACGTCCAGCAGCGGCAGCAGGCCGTGGTGCAGACCCTCGAGCCGCAGCCGCTTCACGCAGGCCAGCGCGTGGCCCGACTCGAGCAGCTTCAGCATCTCGTCGAAGAGCCGCGCCGAGGGCACGTTCTCGATCAGGTCGGCGAGTTCCTTGATCGGGGCGAGCGTGGCGGGGTCGACGTGGAAGTCGAGCTTCGCGGCGAAGCGCACCGTGCGCAGCATCCGCACCGGGTCCTCGCGGTAGCGCGTGGCCGGGTCGCCGATCATCCGCAGCGTGCGCGCCTTCAGGTCCTCGACGCCGCCGAGGAAGTCGAGCACCTGGTCGGCGATCGGGTCGTAGTAGAGGGCGTTGACGGTGAAGTCGCGCCGCAGCGCGTCCTCCTGCTGCGTGCCGAAGAGGTTGTCGCGCAGCACGCGGCCGTGCTCGTCGGTCTCGGCGTCGACCTGCAGCGCGCGGAACGTGGAGGTCTCGATCGTCTCGCGGCCGAACATCACGTGGACGATCTTGAAGCGTCGCCCGATGATCCGCGCACGGCGGAACGAGGCCTGGACCTGCTCGGGCGTCGCGTCGGTGGCGACGTCGAAGTCCTTCGGCGTGAGCCCCAGCAGCGAGTCGCGCACGCCGCCGCCGACCACGAAGGCCTTGTAGCCGGCGCGCTGCAGGATCTCGCAGGTGCGGATCGCGGCGGTGGAGATCTGGTCCGTGCGGATGCCGAGCTCGGCGCCCTTGTAGGTGCGCAGCCTCGAGCCGGAGGCGGCGGGGGCGGCGGCCGGCGCGGGAGCGGGCGCCGGGCCCGCGCCGCCGCCGAACAGCCGCTTGAAGAAGG
>JBAXJZ010000507.1:0-3342 GCA_037137595.1 Burkholderiales bacterium
GACGCGCCGGTCCGCGCGGCCGATCTGCGGACCGGCACGCTGAGCTTCGAGCTGGTCTACGACGACGCGACCGTCGATGCCGACCCGGACCCGTTCGCCGGCCGCTACGACGCGGGCGTGCGCGCGTTCCGCGTGCGCATCGGCGAGACCCTGCTCGAGCTGCCGCCGTCGGCGGTGCGCGTCGTCGTCTCCGACGGTGGCCAGGGCCGCGCCTGGCGCGAGTCGGTCGTCGTGCAGGGCGACGCGCGCTCGGGGGTCTACGGCCTGCAGGTCACCTGGACCCAGCTGAACCAGGGCACGCCCAACGCCGACCTTCGCGGCGCCCCGGGCATGATCCCCGACGACCGCTTGCCCCCGGCCGCGCGACTGGTGGCGCTGCCGACCTCCGGCGAGTTCGACCGCGTGTTCCTGCTGCGGATCGACGCGCCCGGCGACGCACGCGGCCGGCCGGCGCTCTACCTCAGCACCTCGACGCTCACCGTCGCGCCCGTGTCGGCGTCGGCGCGCTGAAAGGTCCGCCATGAAGCGCACGTCTTCCCGGACCTCCGTCCGCCTCGTGGCCGCCGCCGCGCTCGTGGCCGTGCTGGCCGGCTGCGGCCACGACGGCTACTACGGGCCGCCGCCCACGCCGGTCGCCGGCCTCGGCCTGCAGCTGACCCGCACCGCCCCCGAGGTCGTCCAGCTCGACTGGTCGTACGACCCGGCGGCGTTCTCCTACGACGTGACCCGCGACGGCTATCCGCTCGCCACGGTGACCTCGGGGACGACGCTGGTCGATGCGAGCGTGTACTCGGGCTACCGTTACTGTTACCAGGTGACCGGACGCAGTCCGGGCGGCCGCGTGGTCTCGGTGAGCTCGAGCGGCTGCATCACGGTGTTCTGACCGGACCGCCGCGAAGCAGCGCGAACAGCTGCGTCTCGCGGCGGATGCCGAGTCGGCGGTAGGCGCGGTAGCGGTGGGTGTGCACGGTGCCTTCGGCGAGGCCGGTGTCGCGCGCGATCATCTTCGACGTCCGGCCGGCGACGATGCCCTCGATCACCGTGCGCTCGCGCGGCGTCAGCCGCTCGAACACCGCGTCGAGGCCGCCGCCGCCGGCGTCGGTCGGCGCGAGCAGGCGCATGTGCTGCGAGAGCAGCGCGCCCAGCAGCGGTGCGCAGCGCAGCAGCAGCGCCAGCTCGTGCTGCGTGAAGCGCGGCAGCGAGTGCGTGCGGTAGACGTTGACCGCGGCGTGGCCGTGCCCGGGCACCGGCACCACGACCGACGCGCGCGAATGGACGCCCGGTTCCTCGTAGCAGGCGCGCCGGTAGTCGGCATCCTCGATCGACTCGACGGTCTGCAGCGTGAGCAGCGCGTCGCCTCGCCGGCCGACGCGGCGCGCGGCGAGCCGGCGCGTGTTGACGTCGAATCGGTCGTAGCCGCGCGAGAAGTAGGCCTCCGCCGCGCGCATCGCGGCGCTGCCGTGCAGGCTCGCGCCGGTCACCAGCCGCGCTGGGCCGCGCGGCGGCATCAGGAACACGTAGCAGAACGACAGCGGCAGCAGCGGCTGCAGGCCCTCGAGCAGGTGGCGTGCGAGCTGCGGCGTGCCGGCCGCGGCGATCCAGGCGGCCGCGGTGTCGACCGGGAGCGCGGGCGCGGCCTCGCGGCGGCGGGCGTCGGCCGGGCCGGCGCAGGGCGCTTCGCGGCCGTGCGGACGTGCGGGCATGGGGCGTGCGACGGTCGGGATCGGAGAGGTACCAGGAAGTTGGTACGTTAACGCGAACGCCGGTTGCGGACAATCCGCGTCGACCCGAGTCCAGAGGAGACCGCCGTGCAGGCCATCGGCCCCTTCGCCTACACCGAGCATCCCGTCGTCCCGCCGACGCTGCGGGATGGCCGGGATCCGTCACGCCCGCCGGTGGCGATCGCCGGCGGCGGGCCCGTCGGCCTCGCGCTCGCGCTGGCGCTGGCGCGTCACGGCGTGCCGTCCGTCGTGCTCGAGGCCGACACCACCGTCTGCGTCGGCAGCCGCGCGATCTGCATCTCGCGGCGCAGTCTGGAGATCCTCGGCGAGCTCGGCGCGCTCGACGCGCACCTCGCGACGGGGCTGGCCTGGGCCGGCGGCCGGACCTTCCACGGCCTCGACGAGATCCTGCGCTTCACGATGCCGCAGGACGACCTGCAGCGGCTGCCGCCGATGATCAACATCCAGCAGTACCGGATCGAGCAGTACCTCGTCGACGCGATCGACGCGCTGCCGGCCGGTCTCGTCGACCTGCGCTGGGGGCACGCGCTCGAGGGCTTCGAGCAGGACGCCGACGGCGTGTCGCTGAGGATCCTCGCCGCAGGCACCGACTACGCGCTGCGCGCCGGGCGCCTCGTCGCCTGCGACGGCGGCCAGAGCCCGGTGCGCCGCGCGATGGGGCTCAAGCTCGAGGGCGCGGCCTTCGAGGGCAAGTACGTGATCGTCGACATCACGCTGCCGAGCCCCTATCCGACCGAGCGCCGCGCGTGGTTCGACCCGCCGTCGAACCCGGGCTCGACCGTGCTGATGCACAAGCAGCCCGACGACCTCTGGCGGATCGACTACCAGATCCCCGACGACGCCGACCTCGACGCGGCGATGTCGCCCGAGGCGGTCCGCGCGTTCGTGGGGCGCCACCTCGAGATGATCGGCGAGGCCCACCTGCCGTGGGAGATCGTCTGGGTCAGCGCCTACCGCGCCGGTGCGATGACCCTCGATCGATACGTGCACGGCCGCGTGCTCTTCGCGGGCAACGCCGCGCACGCGATGCCGATCTTCGGCGTGCGCGGGCTGAACTCGGGCTTCGACGACGCGCACAATCTGGGCTGGAAGCTCGCCGCCGTGTCGCGCGGCCTGGCGACCGGCGCGCTGCTCGACAGCTACGACGTCGAGCGTCGACACGCGTTCCGCGTCAACGCCGCGGCCGCGATCAAGAGCACCGAGTTCATGGCGCCGCCGTCGCGCGGCTTCTCGCTGATGCGCGAGGCGGCGCTGACGCTCGCGCACCGGCATCCGGCGATCGCCGAGCTGGCGAATCCGCGGCAGACGACCGCGATCGGCTATCCGGACTCGGCGCTGAACGCGCCGGCCGATCCCGCCCTCGCCGCGTCGCCGGCGCCCGGCGATCCGCCGCGCGAGACCCCGCTCGCCGGCCCGCGCGGCGAGACGCACCTGACCGCGATGCTGGGCGGGGGCTGGATGGCGCTGGCCTTCGCGGCCGAGCCCGGGCCGGAACTGCCGCCCGGACTCGACGACCGCCTCGCCGGCCTGGAGCGCGGCCCGCTGCCGTTCCGCACGCTGGTGGTGGGCCGCGGCGGCGCGGCGCGCGCCGAGGGCACCC
>JBAXJZ010000508.1:0-3340 GCA_037137595.1 Burkholderiales bacterium
TACACCGACGAGGCGGTGGCGGCGATCCGCGCGAACCGCAACCGTCCGTTCTTCATGTTCCTCGCGCACTGGGGCGTGCACACGCCGCTGCAGGCCACCCGCGCCGACTACGACGCGACGCCCGCGCACCTCGACCACCGGCGCCGCGTCTACGCCGCGATGATCCGCGCGCTCGACCGCAGCGTCGGCCGGGTGATGCAGACGCTGCGGGACGAAGGGCTCGACCGCGACACCCTGGTCGTCTTCACCAGCGACAACGGCGGACCGGGCTACCTCGGGCTGCCCGAGATCAACCGGCCGTTCCGCGGCTGGAAGCTCACGTTCTTCGAGGGCGGCGTGCGCGTGCCCTACGTGGCGCGCTGGCCGGCGCGCATCCCCGCCGGCACCCGGGTGTCCACGCCGGTCTCCGGCATCGACGTGCTGCCGGTCGCGGCCGCCGCGGCCGGCGTGGCGCCGCCCGCCGACCGACCGATCGACGGCGCGAACTGGCTCGACTGGGTCGCGCAGTCGACGCCACCGCCGCCCCGCACGCTCTACTGGCGCGACGGCAGCCTGCGCTCGGTGCGTGACGGCGACTGGAAGCTGATCGCGTCCGAGCGGCCCCGGCGCGACTGGCTGTTCGATCTCGCGAACGACCCGACCGAGCGCCGCGACCTGTCCAAGGAGCGGCCCGAGCAGCTCGCCCGCCTGCGCGGGCTCCTGGAGCGGCACCACGCCGGCATGCCGCCGCCCGCGTGGCGCTCGTTCATCGAGATCCCGATCACCATCGACCGGACGCTGGAGGAAGGCGCCCGCCCCGAGGATGAGCACACCTACTGGATCAACTGACGGCGTCGGGGGCGGCCTTCGCCACGCGCCGGATCAGGTGCTCGGCGATCACGCCGCGCAGGTAGACGGCGGTGCCGTCGCGGCTGCCGGTGCGCGCCATCGCCTGGTGGGCGCCGGCCACCGCGACGTAGAGCAGCGCCGCCAGGTCGCGGGCCTCGGCGCGATCGCCGACGACGCGGGCGAACTTCTCGGTGATCACCGCCATCCGCAGCGCATCCACCTCGGCGAGGCGGCGACCGATCGCCGGATCCTGGCCGCCGAGCGTGCGGATCGCGAGCTCGAAGCGCATCGCCTTCAGGTCGGCGCCGCCGCGGGCGAGCGCCGCGTCGAGCAGCTGCCTCAGGTCGGCGACCGGATCGTCGCTGCGGGCCGCCTCGAGTGCCCGGTCGGCGTCGCACTCGCGCTCGAACCAGCGGTCGAGCAGCGCGCCCACCAGCGCCGCGTGGTCGGTGAAGTGCCAGTAGAAGCTGCCCCGGCTCACGCCGAGCGTCTCGGCGAGCGGCAGCACCCGGACGGCGTCGAAGCCGCCGGCCACGACCGCGTCGTAGGCGGCGTCGAGCCAGTCGTCGCGCCCGAGGCGGGTCGCCTCGGCCCCGCGGGGCGTGCGGGCATCGGTCGCCCGGCCCTCGGTCACCCGGACGGCGGACCGCGCCGCACCCGAGCGCGCGCTCCCCGTCTGGACAGCCTTGCGCGACGCGCCACCCGAACCGGACGCGCCCGAGACGACCGCCCCGCGCACGACGCCTCGAGTGGGCGCGGACGCGACACGCCCGGCCGCCCCGCGACCGGCCTTCGCGGCCGCACCTCGCTCCGAGCTTCGTGCCACGTCCGGTTCTCCTGTACCGTCGATCCGCGCCGGGCGCGACCCGCACTCCGGGGCCCCGCGGGGGCGGAGGCGCAGTGTACGGATTCGACTCCGACGCCGCCAGCCGGCATCTCGGAGCGGTCATGTCGCTGAAGGGCCTGCTGTCGCCGGCGGTGTCGGCCTGGTGGCTGTCGGCCGCGCGCCTGGAGCGCCAGCGCGCGCGCGCCGAGCGCACGCGACGTGCGCGCGGCGAGCCGCACCGGATCGACTACTTCCACCAGGCCGACGATCCGCACGCGGCGCTCGCGGCGGCCGCGCTGCCGGAGCTCGCGCGGCGCTACGCGGTCGAGATCGTGCCGCGCGTCGTCGGGGCGCCGTCGGATGCGGTCGCTCCGGAGCGGGCCCGGCTCCTCGCGTGGTCGCGGCAGGACGCGGCGCGCCTCGCGCGGCGACACGGTCTCGCCTTCGACGATCCCGGCGCGCAGCCGGCGGCGGACGCGGTCGCCGCGACGGTGCATGCGCTGCTCGACGCGATCGACCGCGGTCGGTTCGTCGACGAGGCGGCGGGCCTGGGCGCGGCGATGTGGGCCCGCGTGGGGTCGAGCTCCGGGACGTCGCCGACCACCGCGTCGTCGGCCACCGGGTCGTCGGCCACCGCGCCGCGAGACGCCCCCGCCCGCGACCGCGACCGCGCCCGGCTCGCCGAGGCCGAGGCCTTGCGCACGCGCCTCGGCCACTACCTCGGCGGCACCTTCCACTACGGCGGCGAGTGGTACTGGGGCATCGACCGGCTCCACCACCTCGAGACGCGGCTGCGCAGGCTCGGGGCCGCGCGCGGCGACGGCGGTCCGATGTTCCCGCCCGACGTCGACCCGGTCACGCCCTTCGCCGCCGCGCATCCCGGGCCGAGCGAGTTCTGGTACTCGCTGCGCAGCCCGTACTCGGCGATCGTCGCGCCCCGCGTGCTGCGGCTCGCCGAACTCTCCGGCGTGCCGCTGCGGCTGCGCGGCGTGCTGCCGATGGTGATGCGCGGCCTGCCGGTGCCCCCGCAGAAACGGCGCTACATCGCGACCGACGCGGCCCGCGAAGCCCGGTTGCGCGGCATCGACTTCGGCCGGCTCGTCGATCCGGTCGGCCGGCCCGCCGAGCGCGGCCTCGCGCTGGCGCCGCTCGCGCGCCGCGCCGGCGTCGAAGGCGCCTACCTGCTGTCCTTCATGCGCGGCACCTGGGCCGAGGGCCTCGACGCCGGCACCGACCGCGGCCTGCGCCGGATCGCCGAACGCGCGGGCCTCGCGTGGACCGACTGCGTGGCCGCGCTCGCCGACGACGGCTGGCGCGCCGAGGTCGAAGCCAACCGCGTCGCGCTCTTCGAGCGCGGCCTCTGGGGCGTGCCGTCGATGGCCGTCGGCGAGGTCGCGGTCTGGGGCCAGGACCGGCTCTGGGCGATCCACGACGCGTTGCGCGCGACCCCGACGCGGGGCGGGCCGACACGATGACCGCCGACACCGCCCCCCCCGCCGCGACCCGACGCGCACCGCCCCTTCCGGAGATCCGCGCATGACCGCCGTCCGCCTCGCCGCCGCGTCCGCGCTCGCGGGCCTGCTCGCGCTGGCGGCCCTGGCCGCCGCGCAGGACCCGCCTCGCGCCGAGCCCAGAAGCCGGGCCGACGCGCAGACCCCGACCGCGACGCCCGCCCAGCCGGACCCG
>JBAXJZ010000509.1:0-3336 GCA_037137595.1 Burkholderiales bacterium
GGTCGCCCGAGCCGATCAGCGACTTGCGGGTCGCCGCCTCCTTCGCGTGGGCCTCGCGCTGGCGCAGGTCGCGCAGCCGCGTCGCCAGCACCTTCATCGCCCGGTCCTTGTTGCGGTGCTGCGAGCGGTCGTCCTGGCATTCGGCGACCAGGCCGGTGGGCAGGTGGGTGATGCGCACCGCCGACTCGGTCTTGTTCACGTGCTGGCCGCCCGCGCCCGACGCGCGGAACACGTCGACGCGGATCTCGTCGGGCGGGATCACCACCTCGCCGGTCTCGTCGGCCTCGGGCATCACCGCCACCGTGCAGGCCGAGGTGTGGATGCGGCCCTGCGCCTCGGTCTCGGGCACGCGCTGGACGCGGTGGCCGCCGGACTCGAACTTCAGCCGGCCGTAGACGTCGCGCCCGCCGATCCGCGCGATCACCTCCTTGTAGCCGCCCAGCGCCGACGGGCTCTCCGACATCAGCTCGACCTGCCAGCCGCGCCGCTCGGCGTAGCGCAGGTACATCCGCAGCAGGTCGCCGGCGAACAGCGCGCTCTCGTCGCCGCCGGTGCCGGCGCGGATCTCGAGGATCACGTCGCGGCCGTCGTCCGGGTCGCGCGGCCGCAGCAGGCGCTCGAGCTCGGCCGACTCGGCGGCGAGCCGCGCGTCGGCCGCGGCGATCTCGTCGGCGGCCAGCTCGCGCATCTCGGGGTCGTCCCGCAGCGACTCGGCGGTCTCGCGGTCGGCCCGGGCCCGCTTCCAAGCGACGAAGTGCTCGACCAGCTCGGCGAGCTCGGCGTGTTCGCGGTTGAGCTTCCGGTACTCGGCCATGTCGCGGGCCGCGTCCTCGGACGACAGCAGCGCCGACACCTCCTCGAGCCGTTCCTCGAGGCGCACGAGCTTGTCCAGCAGCGAAGGCTTCATCGTCGACGGGCTCGGACGGGCGAGCGCGCACGCACGCGCGGGCCGCGACGGCCGCGCGCGCCGGGCGCGTCGCTAGGAGCGGTCTTCCGGCAGCAGCCGGTCGATCAGGCCGATGACGGTCTGCTGCTCGGGGCCGGGCCGCTGCAGCAGCGTGGTCGGTCCGTGCAGGAACTTCGCGGCGAGGCCGTTGGCCAGCGCCTCGAGGACCATCGTCGGATCCTCGCCGCGCGCCAGCAGCTTCTTCGCGCGTTCCAGCTCGGCGCGCTTGAGCGCGTCGCCGCGCTGGTGGAGCGCGCGGATCGCGGGCACCGCCTGCCGCGACGACAGCCAGTGCATGAACGCGTCGACGCGGGTCTCGATGATCGTCTCGGCCTGGGCCACCGCCGCCTGGCGGTTCTCCATGCCGGTCTGCACCAGCTTGCCGAGGTCGTCGACGGTGTAGAGGAAGACGTCGTCCAGGCGCGCGACCTCGGGCTCGATGTCGCGCGGGACCGCGAGGTCGATCATGAAGATCGGCCGACGGCGGCGCGCCTTCAGGGCCCGCTCGACCATGCCCAGGCCGATGATCGGCAGCGAGCTGGCGGTGCAGGAGACGACGATGTCGTGCTCGGCGAGCGTGTCGGGCAGGTCGGCCAGCCGCAGCGCGCGGCCGCCGAGCCGCTGCGCGAGGGTCTCGGCGCGCTCGGCGGTGCGGTTCGCGACGGTGATCCGCTTCGGATGCTGGGCGGCGAAGTGCGCGGCGGCCAGCTCGATCATCTCGCCGGCGCCGACGAACAGCACCGAGGTCGCGCGCAGGTCCTCGAAGAGCCGCTGCGCGAGCCGCACGCCGGCGGCCGCCATCGACACCGAGTGCGCGCCGATCTCGGTCTGAGAACGCACGTCCTTCGCGACCGCGAAGGTCTTCTGGAACAGCTGGTGCAGGTGCGTGCCGAGCGCGTCGGCCTCCTGCGCGACGCGCGCGGCGTCCTTCATCTGTCCGAGGATCTGCGGCTCGCCCAGCACCATCGAGTCCAGGCCCGAGGCCACGCGGAACGCATGGCGCACCGCCTGGTCGTCGGGCCGCGCGTAGAGGTGCTCGAGCAGCACCGACGGCGCGCCGATCCGGTTCCGGTCGGCCATCCAGCGGGCGATCTCGGCCTGCGCGTCGTGCGGATCCGGCGTCGCGCAGTAGATCTCTGTCCGGTTGCAGGTGGACAGGATCGCGCTTTCCGGAACGAGGGTCTTCAGCTGGCCGCGCAGGTCGGACAGCGCGTCGCGCAGGGCGTCGCCCGGAAAGGCCACCTTCTCGCGCAGCGAGAGCGGCGCGGTGTGGTGGTTGAGGCCGAGCGTGAGCAGGTGCATGTGACAACCGCGGTTTACACCCCGGAGTTTACCTCGGCGCGGGCCGATACGGCGACATCGGGGAGCCACATCCCGATCCGGGCGCCGCCGCCGTCCCGGACGCGGGCCTGGGCGCGACCGCCATGACGGTCGGCGACGGTCGCGACGAAGGCCAGCCCGAGGCCCGCGCCGGACAAGGGGTCGGCGTCGCGACCGCGCCACCAGGGCTCGAAGATCCGCGCGCGCTCGGCCTCGGGCACGCCGGGGCCGCGGTCGAGCACCGCGATCCACCAGCCCTCGCCCTCGCGTGCGAGCTCGATCTCCACCGCGCCGCCGTCGGGCGAGTGGCGCAGCGCGTTGTCGAGCAGGTTCACGAGCGCGCGCCGCACGAGCGTCGCGTCGCACCGGCAGGACGCGACCGGGGTGTCGCCGGTCGCGGCTTCGGGCGTCGCGATCGACAGGTTGCGCGCGGCGGCGCGGGCCCAGCTCCCGTCGGCGGCCTCGATCGCGAGATCGGCGAGGTCCTGCGGCTCGGCGCGAAGCGGCTGCGACTCGGCGCGCGCGAGCTGCATGAAGCCGTCGGTGAGGCCGAGCGCGTGGCGCGACTGGCGGGCGATCGCCCGGGAGTCGTCGGCCGACAGCGCCGCGCCCTCGGCGCGCTCGAGCACCCCGAGGATCGCGAGGTGGGGCGCGCGCAGGTCGTGCGACAGGAAACGCAGGGTCTGCTCGCGTTCGCGCTGCGCGGCCTGCAGCGTCTCGAGCGCGGTGGACAGCCGGTGGTTGAGTTCGGTGATGCGGTCGGCCGCGTGCTCGAGCCGGCGCAGCTGCCGCGAGATCGGCTCGGCGGGCGCATCCGGCGCCGGATCGGCGGCGTCGGCGTCGGCCTCGAGCCGCACGGCCTGCGCGATCAGCCCGACCGAGGCCGCGTGCAGCCGTCGCCAGCTCCAGAGCGGGAACGCGAGTGCCAGCCCGACGAGCAGCGCGCCCGGGGCGAACCACAGGCCGGCGCCCAGCGCGGCGACCGAGGCCGCGACCGTCGCGGTCAGCGCCGCCGCCACGCAGGCGAGACCCGTTCTCGGCTGGGTCAGGTAGAGCACCGCGAGCACGGC
>JBAXJZ010000510.1:0-3300 GCA_037137595.1 Burkholderiales bacterium
CCTCGGCGCCGTCGATGCGGCCGAAGGACAGCGCGCAGGACGGGTCGCCGAAGGGCGTGCGCACCACCTCGCGGCGCTCGAGCTTCAGGTCGGCGAGCTTGGCGAGCCCGCTGCCGCCGATGATCGCGTGCATGGGGAGGACTCCGCGGCCCGGTCGCGGGCCGCCCGGGAAACGGAAGCCGGCGCGCGCGGAGCGCGCCGGGGCGGGACGGTCAGCGGCCGCGCCGCTCGAGGAACGTCGCGAAGTCCGCGCCGACCTCGGGATGGCGCAGCGCGAGTTCCACCGTCGCCTGAAGATACCCGATCTTGGAGCCGCAATCGTAGCGGGTGCCGTCGAAGCGGTAGGCGAGGACGGGTTCGTCGTTGATCAGCCGCGCGAGCGCGTCGGTGAGCTGCAGCTCGCCGCCGGCGCCGGGCTTGATGTTCGCCAGGTGCTCGAAGACCAGCGGGGTCAGCACGTAGCGGCCGACCACCGCCTGGGTCGACGGCGCGACCTCGGGCTTCGGCTTCTCGACGATGCCGGTCACGCGCGCGGTCCGCTCGCCCCAGGGCGAGGACGACACGATGCCGTACGAGGAGGTCTCCTCGCGCGCGACTTCCTGGACGGCGAGCACGCTGGAGTGGTGCTTGGCGTACTGGTCGACCATCTGCGCGAGCACGGCGACGCCGGCCTCTCCGGGCTGCATCAGGTCGTCGGCCAGCAGCACGGCGAACGGTTCATCGCCGACGACCGAACGCGCGCACAGCACCGCGTGGCCCAGGCCGAGCGGCTCGGCCTGGCGGATGTACACGCAGTTGACGCCCTCGGGGGTCACCTCGCGGACCATGTCGAGCAGCGCGGTCTTGTTCTTCGCGGCCAGCTCGGCCTCGAGCTCGTAGGCCTTGTCGAAGTGGTCCTCGATGCTGCGCTTGTTCCGGCCGGTGATGAAGATCATCTCGGTGATGCCGGCCGCGGCGGCTTCCTCGACCGCATACTGGATCAGCGGCTTGTCGACCACCGGCAGCATCTCCTTCGGCGACGCCTTGGTCGCCGGGAGGAAGCGGGTGCCCAGGCCCGCCACCGGAAAGACCGCCTTACGAATCTTCTTGGCCATCGTGTCCGATCATCCTTAGGAATTCTTCCAGCCCCATGACGGGGACCCCGAGTTCGGTCGCCTTCGCGACCTTGCTGCCCGGGCTCTCGCCGGCGAGGACGAACGAGGTCCGCTTCGAGACCGAACCGGTCGCGGTTCCGCCGTGACGGCGGATCAGCGCCTCGGCCGCGTCGCGGGCCAGTCCGGGCAGCGTCCCGGTCACGACGATGGTGCGCCCGGCCAGGGCGCCGGCCGGGGGGCCGTCCGACGGCTGGCCGCTCACGACCCCTCCGGAGGCGGCCGCGACGTCGCGTCGGCGCACCGGCGGGCGCGGCGCCACGCCGGCGGCCAGCAGCTGGGCGACGACGTCCCGGTTGTGCGGCTCCGCGGCGAAGGCGGCGATGGCGTTCATGATCTCGGGGCCGATGCCCTCCAGCGGCACCGGTACCAGCGGTTCGCCCTTCGGGCGCGCCCTGGCGTTGTGCTTCTGCGCGGCGGCCTTGGCCTCGATCGCCGCGGCCCAGTCGGCGTCGAGCACGGCGTCGACCGAGCCGAGCTCGGCGGCGAGGATCCGGGCCACCTCCTCGCCGACGTGACGGATCCCCAACGCGAAGAGGAAGCGCTCGAGGTCGACCGACCGCGACGCGGCGATCGCGGCCGCGAGGTTCGCGGCCGACTTCTCGCCCATCCGCTCGAGGCCGGCGAGCGTGGCTGCATCCAGCCGGTACAGGTCGGCCGGGGTGCGGACCAGGTCGCGCTCGACCAGCTGCTCGACGATCCGCTCGCCGAGGCCGTCGACGTCCATCGCCCGACGCTGCGCGAAGTGCAGCAGCGCCTGCGTGCGCTGCGCCTTGCAGTAGAGACCGCCGACGCAGCGCCAGGCGACCTCGCCGGCCTCGCGGACGGCGGCCGAGCCGCAGACCGGGCAGCGGGTCGGCATCGTGAACCGGCGGGCGTCGGCGGGCCGCCGTTCGGGCACGGCGCGGACGACCTCGGGGATCACGTCGCCGGCCCGCCTCACGACCACGGTGTCGCCGATCATCAGATCCTTGCGGGCCAGCTCGTCCTCGTTGTGCAGCGTCGCGTTGGTGACGGTCACCCCGCCGACGAAGACCGGCCTGAGCCGCGCGACCGGGGTCAGCACCCCGGTCCGGCCCACCTGGATGTCGATGTCGAGCAGTTCGGTCACCGCCTCCTCGGCGGGGAACTTGTGCGCGATCGCGAATCGCGGCGCGCGGGCGACGAAGCCGATCGCGTCGTGCCAGGTCCGCATGTCGACCTTGTAGACGACGCCGTCGATGTCGTAGGGCAGCTCGGGCCGGCGCACGCCGACCTCGCGATAGAAGGCGAGCAGGCCGTCGACGTCGGGCACGGTGACGCGGTGCGGGCCGACCGGGAAGCCGAGCGCCTCGAACCAGTCGAGCAGCGCGGCATGCGAGGCGGGCGCGGCCACCTCGTCGGAGATCTCTCCGAGGCCGTAGGCGAAGAAGCGCAGCGGCCGCTGCGCGGTCAGCGCGGGGTCGAGCTGGCGCAGGCTGCCGGCGGCGGCGTTGCGCGGGTTGACGAAGGTCTTCTCCCCGCGCGCCGCCTGCTGGGCGTTCATCCGCTCGAAGTCGCGGCGGAACATCAGCACCTCGCCGCGGACCTCCAGGCGCCGCGGGACCGGCGGCAGCGACGGGCCGGGCTGCGCGAGCCGCAGCGGGATCGCGCGGACGGTCCGGAGGTTGGCGGTGACGTCCTCGCCGACCGCGCCGTCGCCTCGGGTGGCGCCCTGGACGAAGCGCCCGTCCTCGTAGCGCAGGCTGATCGCCAGGCCGTCGAACTTCAGCTCGGCGCAGTAGCGCAGCGCGTCGGCGTCCAGTCCGGCCGACTGAACCGCCTCGCGCACCCGCCGGTCGAAGCCGCGCACGTCCTCGTCCTCGAACGCGTTCTGCAGCGACAGCATGGGCAGCGCGTGGCGCACCGTGCCGAAGCCGGTCGCGGCCGCGCCGCCCACGCGGCGGGTGGGCGACTCGGGCGAATCGAACTCGGGGTGCGCGGCCTCGAGCGCCTGCAGCTCGAGGAACAGCCGGTCGTATTCCGCGTCGGGGACGGTCGGCGCGTCGAGGACGTAGTACGCGTGGTTGTGCCGGTCCAGCTCCGCGCGCAGCGCGTCGATCCGCGCCTTCGCGTCGCCCTCGACCGCCGCGCCCATCGTCGCCTCAGTTGAAGACGCGCAGCGCGGCAG
>JBAXJZ010000511.1:0-3298 GCA_037137595.1 Burkholderiales bacterium
ACCAGCGTCTCCAGCCCGGTCAGCGTCTCGCAGGTGACCGGGCAGCGCGGCGCGGGCAGCCGTGCGCGCCGGAACGCCCGCGCGAGCCCGTGGGCGATCGAGCTCTCCAGGCTGGGCAGCACCCATTCGGCGTCGGCGAGCGCGGCGAGCGTTCGCGTCCGCGCGAGCGGATGGCCGGGGCGCACCACGGCCACCACCGTGGTCGCGTAAACGGGCCGCGTCGAGAACTCCGGTCCGAGCCGGACGGCCGGCTGCGACATCACCGCGAAGTCGGGCTCGCCCTCGCGCAGCCCGGCCGGCTGGAACGCCGGCGGCGCGATGCGGATCGTCAGTCCCGGCCACCGCGCGCGGAACGCCGGCATCACCCGCGGCAGCAGCGCGATCGTCGCGAAGTGCGACAGCGCCACGCTGAGCCGCCCTTCGCGGCGGCCGCGCAGCTGCGCGACATCCTCGACGGCCTTGCGCGCCTGCTCCCGGATCGTGCGAGCCCGCGGCAGCAGCGCCGCGCCGTACTCGGTGGGCGTCACGCCGCGCACGCCGCGCTCGAAGAGGGGCACGCCGAGCGACTGCTCGAGACGCTTGAGCTGCTTGCTCAGGGCGGGCTGCGTGCTGCCCAGCTCGCGCGCCGCCGCCGTCAGGCTGCCGGCGTCGGCCACCGCGGCGAGCAGCGTCAGCGCGCCGGGATCCGGCGCGGCGGAACGATCGCGATCTGCGGGAAGCGCGGACACGGGGGCATTCCTCCCGGGCATGGACATGCCCTGCCCATGAATTGTAGGCGGATCCACCCCGGCACTACGATCATCCGCGGAACCTGGGAGACCCCGTGACGCCGCCGGACCGCACCGCCTGCGAACGACTCGACGCCGACGGCGACGGGCCGGCCTTCGACGCGCTGCGCGCGCGCTTCGCCCCCGGCGCCCCCGGCACGCTGCACTTCGACGCGAACTCGATCGGCCCGATGCCCGCCGACGTGCCCGAGCGGATGCGCCGGATCCTCGACGAGGGCTGGCGGGTGCAGCGCCGCCGCGGCTGGAACGAGTCGGACTGGCTCGAGCGCCCGCGCGCGCTCGGCGCGGCGATCGCGCCGGTGCTGGGCGCCGAGGCCGACGACGTGCTCGTCGCCGACGGCACCAGCGTCAACCAGTTCAAGCTGCTGCGCCACGCGCTCGCGTCGAAAGCGCCGCGCCGGGTGATCGTCGCCGAGCGCGACGTGTTCCCGTCGAACCACTACGTGGCCGAGGGCGTCGCGCACGCGGGGCACGCCGAGCTGCGCCTCGTCGACGACGCGACCGACCCCGCCCGCCTCGCCCTGGCGCTCGCGCCGGGCGACGTCGCGGTGCTGGCGATCTCGCACGTCGACTACCGCAGCAGCACGCGGCTCGACCTCGCCGCCGTCACCGCGCTGGCCCACGCGCACGGCGCGCTCGTGCTCTGGGACCTCTCGCATTCGGCGGGCGCGGTCGCCGTCGGACTGCGCGCCGCCGACGCCGACCTCGCCGTCGGCTGCGGCTACAAGTACCTGTGCGGCGGCCCGGGCGCCCCCGGCTTCGTCTACGTCCACCCGCGGCTGCGCAACGACGCCTGGCCCGCGCTCTGCGGCTGGATGGGCCATGCCGACACCTTCGCGTTCGAGCCCGCGTTCCGTCCGGCCCCGGGCGTCGAGCGGTTCCAGCCGGCCACGCCGGCGGTACTCGCGAACGCGGCCTTCGACGCGGCGGCCGACATCTGGCGGGACGTGGACCCGGCGGCGCTCGACGCCCGCCACCGCTCGCTCACCGACACCCTGATCGCGCTGCTCGAGACGCGCTGCGCCGGCTTCGGCCTGGACCTCGCGAGCCCGCGGACGCACGCCCGTCGCGGCGGCCACGTAGCGCTGCGCTTCCCCGGGGCCGGCCCGCTCGCGCAGGCGCTGGTCGACGCCGGCGTGGTCGTCTCGGCGCGCAAGCCCGACGCGCTGCGCTTCGGGGTCCATCCGCTCACCACCACGCACGCCGAGCTCTGGGACGCGGTCGAGCGGCTGCGCCGGATCCTCGCCGACGGCTCGTGGCGCGATCCGCGCTTCGCGGGGCCGTCGCGATGAGCACCGGCGCGGCGATCCGGCTGGCCGCCGACATCGGCGGCACCTTCACCGACGTCGTGCTCGAGACCCCGGCGCGCCGCTTCAGCTGCAAGGTGCTGACCACGCCGCGCGAGCCCGAGCGCGCGATCGTCGAGGGCATCGGCCGGCTGCTCGCCGAGTCGGGCGTGCGCCCCCCGGAGGTCGGCCTCTTCATCCACGGCACCACGCTCGCCACCAACGCGCTGATCGAGCGCAAGGGCGCGCGTACCGCGCTGCTCACCACCGAAGGGTTCCGAGACGTGCTGGGCATGGGCTTCGAGAAGCGCTTCGACGCCTACGACGTCGACATCGAGCGCCCGCCCGAGCTGGTGCCGCGGCCGCTGCGCTTCCCCGTCCGCGAGCGGGTCGCAGCCGACGGCTCCACGCTCGTCCCCCTCGACGAGGACGGCGTGCGCGCGGCCGCCGCCGCGATGCGGTCGGCCGGCGTCGAGGCGGTGGCGGTGGGCTTCCTGCACGCCTGGGCGCACCCCGGCCACGAGCGGCGCGCGCGCGAGCTGTTGCGCGACGCTCTGGGCGAGTCGGTCACCGTCTGCCTGTCGTCGGAGGTCTGTCCGGAGATGCGCGAGTACGAGCGCTTCTCCACCACCGCGGCCAACGCCTACGTGCGCCCGCTGATGGCCGGCTACCTGGGGCGGCTTCGGCAGGCGGCCGGCGCGCTCGGCCTGCGCTGCCCGCTGCTGCTGATGATGTCGGGCGGCGGCCTCACCACGATCGAACAGGCCGCTCGCTTCCCGATCCGGCTGGTGGAGTCGGGCCCGGCCGGCGGCGCGATCCTCGCCGCGCACCTCGCGCGCCAGTGCGGCCTCGGCGACGTCGTCGCCTTCGACATGGGCGGCACCACCGCCAAGGTCTGCCTGATCGCCGGCGGCGAGCCCGAGCGCTCGCGCCGCTTCGAGGTGGGCCGCGCGTGGCGCAACCTGAAGGGCAGCGGCCTGCCGGTTCGCATCCCGGTGATCGAGCTGGTGGAGATCGGCGCGGGCGGCGGCTCGATCGGCCGCGTCGACGCGATGTCGCGGATCACGGTCGGCCCCGACTCGGCCGGCGCCGAGCCCGGTCCGGCCTGCTACGGGCGCGGCGGCACGCGACCCGCGGTGACCGACGCGAACCTGGTGCTGGGCCGCCTCGACGCCGAGCGCTTCGCCGCCGGCCGGCTGCCGCTGGAGGCGCCGCTCGCGCGCG
>JBAXJZ010000512.1:0-3296 GCA_037137595.1 Burkholderiales bacterium
AGGTGCTGCATTTCGAGGCCCACGGCTTCCAGGACGCCGGCAAGAGCGTGCCGCCCGCGTTCCCGGTCCCGGGCGCCTGCGAGCGGCTGGTGCACCTGGCGCGGCAGGAATGGGCGCTCTTCGGATCGCCCGAACTCGTCGCGCCGGGCACGCCCGCCCCGCCGGGCACGCCCACCCCGCCCGGCGCCACCGCCTCGCCCGGCGGCCCGGACGGCCGCCTGCTGTTCCCGGACCCGGCCGCCCCGACACACGAGCTGCACGCGCCGATGCTCTCGCGCGTGCTGGTCTACTGGTACTCGGTCACCCGCGCGCCGATCGTGGGCGACACCGGCGAGCTGCGTCCGTGGTCGGCGGCCTTCGTCTCCTGGCTCATGCGCGGCGCGGGCCTCGGCGGCGACGAGTTCCCGGCGACGGTGCTGCACTGGGACTACATCGACCGCTTCCTGCGGCCGAGACCGACCGACGTCTTCGAGACCCGCGACGCGGCCACGACGCCGCCGCGGGTCGGGGACCTGGTCTGCCAGACCCGCGACGCGACGGCGGCGCTCGCGCAGCGCGCGGGCGTGGTGCCGCTCGGCGCGCTGCGCCGTGGCGCCTACCACTGCGACGTGGTCGTCGCGGCGCGGCCCGGCGAACTGCAGACGATCGGCGGCAACGTCTCGGACGTCGTGGCGATGTCGCGCGTGCCGACCGATGCCGGCGGGCGCCTGCTGCCCGACGCGCGCCGCCCCTGGGCCGCGGTGATCGCGCGGCGCGGCGCGGGCGCCGTCAGTGCTTGTGCGTCGATGCCCCCGAGCCCTGAGCGAGCGGCCTCACCGGCGCCTTGACCTCGACGGTCTGGCGCTGACGGTCGGCGGTCTCGATCACCAGCGTCAGCGGCACGGTGTCCCCCGCATTCAGCGTCTGCTTCAGGCCCATCAGCATCACGTGGAAGCCGCCGGGCTCGAGCTTGACCGCCTTGCCGGCGGGCAGTTCCAGCGACGGGATCGCGCGCATCTTCATCACGTCGCCCTCGCGCTTCATCTCGTGCACCTCCACGGTCGCCGCGACCGGCGAGCGCGCCTCGACGAGCCGCGCGCCCTGCGGCGCGGTGAGGGTCATGAAGGCACCCGAGGCCTGCTGCTGCGGGACGGTCGCACGGACCCAGGGGTCCGAGACCGCGACCTGCGCGGCGGCCAGCACGGGCGAGGCGGCGAGCAGGGCGGCCGCGACGAGACGGGTGAAGCGGATGGGCATGGAGGCGGATTCCTTCGAAGGTCAGTTCTGCGGCGCGCCCGCATCGGCGCGCGGCGCGACCGGCACCCAGGCCGACGTGCAGGTCTGCACGCTCGGCCAGTACGCGTTGGTGGCGTCGCACCAGTACCAGAAGCCGGCGGGCGGCTGCGGCGCCAGGTCCGAGCGCTCGATCCAGACCGTCGGTCCGGGCGCGGCCACCACGACCGGCGGCGCGGCATAGTAGCCCACCGGACCATACCAGCCGTACGGCCGGTACCAGAGCGGTCCGACGCCCACGTAGACGCTGGTGCGCCAGCCGTGGTGACGGCCGCCGGTGCGGTGGGCCTCGGCCGGTGCGGCGGCGAATGCGAGCAGCGCCGTCGCGACCGCGGCCGACACGAGGGCGGCGGCGCGGGGGCGGCGAACGGCGACGGACGGGGCGGGAGACGGACGCATGGCGGCCTCGGCGATGGAACGACGGCTGCCAGCCTACACCCGGTCCACGCCGGCGTCCCCGGTCTGGGGGCGCCGGCCGCCGCGGGCTGAACGCCGCGGATCCGGAACCGCGGCGGCCGGACGCCGCGCGGCTCGGCTATCGTCGGGGCCCGCCCGTACCGCCCCGCCCCGCCCCGTGCCCGAAGTCCCGCCGATCCGCCGCGACGACACGCTGCGCGCCGCCTTCGCCGCGCGGCTGGCCCGCTGGCCGGTCCGCGCGATCCACGATCCGTCGCTGCGCCGCGCCGCGATCGCGGTGACCATCGTCGACGCGGGCCTGGGGGCCGCGCTGTCCGGTCTGCCGACCCGGGCGGACTGGTCCGACGAGGCCGCGCTGCTGATGACGCGCCGGCCCGCGCACATGAACCGGCACGCCGGCCAGTGGGCGCTGCCCGGCGGCCGCTCCGACGAGGGCGAGACCGCCGAGCGCGCCGCGCTGCGGGAACTGCACGAGGAGGTGGGGCTGCGGGCCGAGCCCGCCGACGTGCTCGGCCGGCTCGACGACTACGCGACGCGAAGCGGCTTCGTGATCACGCCGGTGGTCGTCTGGGCCGGTGCGGCGCGCGTGCTGCGGCCCGACCCCGGCGAGGTGGCCTCGGTGCACCGCGTGCCGCTCGTCGAGTGGCTGCGCGACGACGCGCCGATCCTCGACGCGCCGCATGAACCCGACGGCGCGCCGGTGCTGCGGATGCCGCTCGGCGACGACTGGGTCGCCGCGCCCACGGCCGCGGTCATCTACCAGCTGCGCGAGGTGCTGCTGCTCGACCGCCCCACCCGGGTCGCGCACTTCGACCAGCCCCGCTTCACCTGGCGATGACGGAGACGACCGTGGCGACGATCCTGCTCACCGGCTTCGAGCCCTTCGGCGGCGAGACGGTGAACCCGAGCTGGCTGATCGCGTCCGCGCTCGACGGCGAGACGGTCGGCGGCGCGCACGTGCATGCGCTGCGGCTGCCGACCGAGTTCCGCACCTCGCTGCGCGTGCTGCGCGCGGCGCTCAGGCGGCACCGGCCGGTGCTCGCGGTCGCGCTCGGGCAGGCCGGCGGCCGCGCCGAGCTCTCGGTCGAGCGGGTGGCGATCAACGTCGACGACGCCCGCATTCCGGACAACGCCGGCGCGCGTCCGATCGACGTGCCGGTGGTGCGCGGCGGGCCGGCCGCGCACTTCAGCACGCTGCCGATCAAGGCGATCGTCGCCGCGCTGCGCGAACGCGGCGTGCCCGCGGCGGTCTCGCAGACCGCCGGCACCTTCGTCTGCAACCACGTGTTCTACGCGCTGCAGCACGCCCTCGCCGGCACGCGCGTGCGCAGCGGCTTCGTCCACGTGCCCTGGCTGCCCGAGCAGGCCGGGGCCTGGCCGGGTGCACCGGCCCTGCCGCTCGAGACGATGGTCATCGGCGTGCGCGAGGTGCTGCGGGTGGCGATGACGCACCGCGGGCCGGACCTGCGCGAGGGCGGCGGCGCGGTGGACTGAGCGCCGCGGCCGTCGCGCGGCCGCGCACACGGAGCCGCGCCGGTCAGGCGTCGCGACGCCGCGCGTCGAACACCGCGTGCTCGCCGAGCCCGGCCTGGGCCTCGCCGCGCAGC
>JBAXJZ010000513.1:0-3293 GCA_037137595.1 Burkholderiales bacterium
CTGCAGCTCGCGCTGCTCCTTGAAGCCGAGCTTGCGCGGCCTGGCGTCGCCCGCCGGCCGCGGCGCGGCCGTGCGTTCCGCGGCGGGCGCGGGCGCCGGCGTCGAGGCGGGCGCGGGCCGCATCCGGAGCCAGTCGCTCCAGCCGCCGACGTACTCACGCCAGCGGCCCTCGCCCTCGGCCACCAGCACCTGGGTGGCGACGTTGTCGAGGAAGGCGCGGTCGTGGCTCACCAGCAGCAGCGTGCCCGAGTAGCCCTGCAGCACGTCCTCCAGCAGCTCGAGCGATTCGATGTCGAGGTCGTTGGTCGGCTCGTCGAGCACCAGCAGGTTCGCCGGGCGCGCGAACAGCCGCGCGAGCAGCAGCCGGTTGCGCTCGCCGCCCGACAGCGTGCGCACCGGCGAGGTCGCGCGCCGCGGCGGGAAGAGGAAGTCGCCGAGATAGCTCATCACGTGCTTGCGCTCGCCGTTCACCTCGACCCAGTCCGAACCCGGACTGATGGTCTCGGCGACGGTCTTCTCGGGGTCGAGCTGCTCGCGCATCTGGTCGAAATAGGCGACCGACAGCTGCGTGCCGAGCCGCAGCGACCCCGAGTCGGGCTCGAGCCGGCCGAGGATCAGCTTCAGCAGCGTCGACTTGCCGGCGCCGTTCGGGCCGACCAGCGCGAGCCGGTCGCCACGCGAGACGATCAGCGACAGGCGGTCGACGACGGTGCGGCCCTCGAAGGCCTTCGATACGTCGACGAGCTCGGCGACCAGCTTGCCGCTGCGCTCGCCGGCGTCGATCTGCAGCCGCACGTCGCCCTGCCGCTCGCGCCGCGCGTCGCGGTCGCGTCGCAGCTGCTCGAGCCGGCGAACGCGACCCTCGTTGCGGGTGCGCCGCGCCTCGACCCCCTTGCGGATCCAGACCTCCTCCTGCGCCCAGAACTTGTCGAAGCGGCGCGAGGCCATCCGCTCGGCCTCGAGCTGCTCGGCGCGCAGCCGCTGATAGGCGCTGAAGTTGCCGGGGAACGAGCGCAGCGTGCCGCGGTCGAGCTCGACGATGCGGGTGGCGACCGCGTCGAGGAAGAACCGGTCGTGAGTGACGAACACCGCGGCCGGAACGCGCGCCAGCAGCGACTCGAGCAGCTCGATGCCGGCGATGTCCAGGTGGTTGGTGGGCTCGTCGAGCAGCAGCAGCTCCGGCTCGAGCGCGAAGGCGAGCGCGAGCGCGGCCCGCTTGCGCTCGCCGCCGGACGCGGAGACGGGATCCGCCGAGGGGTCGAGACCGAAGCGCTGGAGGTATTCGCCGAGCCGCGCCTGCGCGCGCCAGCGCTCGCGCTCGTCGTCGATCGACTCGAGCGCGCCGCGCTCGATCAGGCTCTCGTGCAGCGTGGGCGCCGCCGGCAGCAGCGGCTCCTGCTCGACGAGCGCGGTGCGCAGGCCGTCGCGCCGCTGGACGAGCCCGTCGTCGAGCGGCGCGCGGCGCGAGATCACCGACAGCAGCGAGGACTTCCCGGTGCCGTTGCGCCCCACCAGACCGATGCGTTCGCCCGACAGGACGGACAGCGACGCGTTGTCCAGCAGCGGCAGATCGCCGTACGCGAGCTGCGCATCGACCAGGGTCAGCAGGGAGGAGGCACTCATCGCCCTGCAGGGTACCCGATCTCGGCCAAGGGTCCGACCGGCCCGCTTATACTCCGCCGCTCCGCCGACCGGCCGTCCGTCGCCCCGCCCCGAGCCGCTGCCCCGAGCCCGCCGATGACGACCTCGACTCCGTCCCGCCGCGCCCCGTCCGGGCCGCCCGCCGACCGATGACCGGCGCGCTGTTCGTGCTGGTGCTCGCGCCCTTCGCGGGCGCCGCGGTGCTCGCGATGCTGGCCCCGGTGATGGCCCCGTCGACGCCCGAGTCGCGGCTGCGGCACTCGGCCTGGATCGCGGCGGTGGCCACCGCCTTCGCGCTGCTGCCGTTCGCGATGCTCGCGCCCGACGTGCTCGACGGCCGCGTGCAGCGACTGCGCGTCGACTGGCTGCCCTCGCTGGGCGCGGGCTTCGGCTTCCGGATGGACGGGCTGGCGATGCTGTTCGCCGGGCTGATCCTCGGCATCGGGCTGCTCATCATCCTCTACGCGCGCTGGTACCTGTCGCCGGACGAGCGCACGCCGCGGTTCTTCGCGCTGCTGCTGTCGTTCATGGGCGCGATGCTCGGCATCGCGCTCGCCGACAACCTGCTGCTGCTCGCGGTCTTCTGGGAGCTGACCAGCCTCAGCTCGTTCCTGCTGATCGGCTTCTGGCAGCACCGCGAGGACGCGCGCCGCGGCGCCCGGATGGCGCTGACGATCACCGGCCTGGGCGGGCTCGCGCTGCTGGCGGGCGTGCTGCTGCTCGGCTGGATCGCCGGCGGCCTGGACCTCGACACCGTGCTCGCCTCGGGCGAGAAGGTCCGCGCCCATCCGGCCTACCTGCCCTGCCTGCTGCTGATCCTGGCCGGCGCGTTCACCAAGTCCGCGCAGTTCCCGGTGCACTTCTGGCTGCCGCACGCGATGGCCGCGCCCACGCCGGTCTCGGCCTACCTGCACTCGGCGACGATGGTGAAGGCGGGCATCTTCCTGCTCGCGCGCCTGTACCCGGTGCTGTCGGGCACCGACCCGTGGTTCTGGCTGGTGACGCTGACCGGCGCGGCCACGCTGCTCACCGGCGCCTGGCACGCGATCTTCCAGCACGACCTGAAGGGCCTGCTCGCCTACTCGACGATCAGCCACCTCGGGCTGATCACCATGCTGCTCGGCCTGGACTCGCCGCTCGCCGCGGTGGCCGCGGTCTTCCACCTGCTGAACCACGCCACCTTCAAGGCCTCGCTGTTCATGGCCGCCGGCATCGTCGACCACGAGACCGGCACGCGCGACATGCGGCGCATCAACGGGCTGGCGAAGTGGATGCCGGTGACCGCGTCGCTCGCCATCGTGGCCTCGTGCGCGATGGCCGGCGTGCCGCTGCTCAACGGCTTCCTGTCGAAGGAGATGTTCCTCGCCGAGACGCTCGCGGTCGAGGGCCATCGCGCGGTGCGCTTCCTGGTGCCGGCGGTGGCGGTGGTGGCCACGGCGCTGTCGGTCGCCTACTCGGTTCGGCTGGTGCACGACGTGTTCTTCAACGGCGAGCCGGTCGACCTGCCCAAGGTCCCGCACGAGCCGCCCCGCTGGATGCGCGTGCCGGTGGAGCTGCTCGCCGCGCTGTGCGTGGCGGTGGGCCTGTTCCCCGCGCTCACCGTCGGGCCGCCGCTCGAGCTCGGCGCCCGCGACGTGCTGGGCGGCACGCTG
>JBAXJZ010000514.1:0-3268 GCA_037137595.1 Burkholderiales bacterium
CGGTGACCAGCGGCATGCCGGCCAGCGCGACACCGAGACGCATCAGGTCGGCGTCGTCGATCGCGTCGACGACGGCCACGCCCGCGCCGTCGGCCTGGAGCGCGGCGAAGCGCGCGCGGATCGCGTCGGGGCCCGCGGCGACCGTGTCGTAGGCCACGAGGCCCACGCGCCGGCGGGTCTGCGCCTGCATCACGCGGACCAGGTTCGCGTCGGTCATCGGCGTGAGCGGGTGATGGCGCATCCCGCTGTCCGACAGCAGCAGGTCGCCGACGAAGAGGTGACCCTTGAAGATCGTGCGGCCGTTCACCGGGAACGCGGGGCAGACGATGGTGAAGCCCCGGCCCGGGCCGTGCAGCGCATCGAGCAGCGCGTCGGTGACCGGGCCGATGTTGCCCTCCGGCGTGGAGTCGAAGGTCGAGCAGTACTTGAAGTAGAACTGCTCGCAGCCCGCCTCGCGCAGCCAGCGCAGCGCATCCAGCGACTGCTCGACCGCGTCGGCCGCCGGGATCGTGCGCGACTTCAGCGCGATCACCACCGCGTCGGCGTCGATCGACGTGCCCGGCGCCGGCACGCCGATCGCCTGCACCGTCCGCATCCCCGCGCGCACGAGGTTGTTGGCGAGGTCGGTCGCGCCGGTGAAGTCGTCGGCGATGCAGCCGAGCAGGGGCGCGGCCATCAGGCGCTCTCCCCGCGCTTCGGGGGCAACGTGATGCCGGGGAAGATCTTGATCACCGCCGAGTCGTCCTCGCGGCCGAAGCCCGCGGTGGACGCCTGCATGAACATCTGGTGCGCGGTGGCCGACAGCGGCAGCGGGAACTTCGTCGCACGCGCGGTGTCGAGCACCAGCCCGAGGTCCTTGACGAAGATGTCGACGGCCGACAGCGGCGTGTAGTCGCCGGCCAGCACGTGCGCCATCCGGTTCTCGAACATCCAGCTGTTGCCGGCGCTGTGCGTGATGACCTCGTAGAGCGCGTCGGCGTCCACGCCCTCGCGCAGGCCCAGCGCCATCGCCTCGGCCGCGGCCGCGATGTGCACGCCGGCCAGCAGCTGGTTGATGATCTTCACCTTGCTGCCGTTGCCCGCGCGGTCGCCCAGGCGATAGACCTTGGCGGCCATCGCGTCGAGCGCACCGCCCGCCTTCTCGTAGGCCTCGGGCGTGCCGGCGGTCATCATCGTCATCTGGCCGCTCGCGGCCTTCGCGGCGCCACCGGAGATCGGCGCGTCGAGGTAGAGGACGTCGAGCGCGGCGAGCCGCGACTCGAGCTGGACCGACCAGTTCGGGTCGACGGTCGAGCACATCACGAAGAGGCTGCCCGGCTTCATCGCCGCGGCCGCGCCGTGCTCGCCGAACAGCACCGCCTCGGTCTGCGCGGCGTTCACCACCACGCTCACCACCACCTCGCAGGCGGCGGCCACCTCGGCGGGCGTGCCGCAGGCGGTGCCGCCTTCCGCGGCGAAGGCCTCGGCGGCCTCGCGCCGCACGTCGCAGACGTGCACCGCGTAGCCCGCGCGGCGCAGCGAGCCCGCCATCCCGCGCCCCATCGCGCCCAGTCCGATCACGCCGACCGGCGCGCCGGCGGCGATCGCCGTGGTCCCTGCCATGTGTCGCTCCTCGTGGTCCTCGCGCCGCCGCGGGCGCGCGGCGGTCGACCCCGACCGCCCCGGCCGATCATACCGGCGCTCAGCCGCGGCCCGACGGGATCCGGCAGCGGATCGTCTCGGCCCGCAGGAAGTCGAAGTCGACGCCGCGGTCGGCCTGGGTGACGGTGTCGAGGAAGAGCCTGCGGTAGCCGCGTCCGGCCGTCGGCGGCACCACCGGCGCCTCGGCCGCGCGCCGGGCGAGCTCCTCGTCGGAGACGAGCAGCGTCAGCTCGCGCTTCGACACGCTCAGCCGGATGCGGTCGCCGGTGCGGACCCAGGCGAGCGGACCGCCCACCGCGGACTCGGGCGTCACGTGAAGCACGATGGTGCCGAACGCGGTGCCGCTCATCCGGCCGTCGGAGATCCGCACGACGTCCTTGACGCCGGCGCGCGCGAGCTTGCGCGGGATCGGGACGTAGCCGGCCTCGGGCATGCCGGGCGCGCCCTTGGGGCCGATGCGCTTGAGCACGATCACGTCGTCGGCGGTCACGTCCAGATCGTCGGCGTCGATGCGGGCGGCCATGTCCTCGAGTCCCTCGAAGACCACCGCGCGGCCCTCGTGCTCCATCAGCCGCGCATCGGCCGCCGAGGCCTTGACGATCGCGCCGCCGGGGGCGAGGTTGCCGCGCAGCACCGCGAGGCCGCCCTGCGGATAGATCGGGTTCGTGCGCGGGCGGACCACGTCCTGCCGGAACGGCGGCGGCGCGGCGTCGAGCTCCTCGCCGAGCGTGCGGCCGGTGACGGTGAGCGCGTCGAGGTGCAGCAGCGGGCGCAGCTCGCGCAGCAGCGTCGCCATGCCGCCGGCGCGGTCGAAGTCCTCCATGTAGTGGGCGCCGGAGGGCTTCAGGTCGACCAGCACCGGCGTCTCGCGGCCCATGCGGTCGAGCGCGTCGAGGTCGACCTCGAAGCCCATGCGGCCGGCGATCGCGGTCAGGTGGACGATGGCGTTGGTGGAGCCGCCGATCGCGAGCAGCACGCGCATCGCGTTCTCGAAGGCCTTCTCCGTGAGGATGCGGTCGATCGTCAGGCGCGAGCGGGCGAGCTCCACGGCGACCGTCCCGGTGCGCTCCGCGACCCGCATCCGGTCCGCGGTGACCGCGGGCGGCGACGCGCTGCCGGGCACGCCGATGCCCAGCGCCTCGACGAGGCAGGCCATGGTGCTCGCGGTGCCCATCACCGAGCAGGTGCCCACCGAGGGCACGAGCGCGTCGTTGACGTCGGCGATCTCCTGGGCGTCGACCTCGTCGGCGCGGAACTTCGCCCAGTAGCGTCGGCAGTCGGTGCAGGCACCGACCCGCTCGCCGCGGTGGCCGCCGGTGAGCATGGAGCCGGTGACCAGCTGCACCGCGGGCAGGCCCGCCGAGGCCGCGCCCATCAGCTGCGCGGGCACGGTCTTGTCGCAGCCGCCGATCAGCACCACCGCGTCCATCGGCTGCGCCCGCAGCATCTCCTCGGTGTCCATCGACATGAGGTTGCGCAGGTACATGCTGGTGGGCGTGGCGTACGACTCGTGGACCGAGATCGTCGGGAAGTCCATCGGCAGGCCGCCGGCGAGCAGGATGCCGCGCTTCACCGCCTCGAGCAGCTGCGGCCTGTTGCCGTGGCAGGGGTTGAAGGCGCTGCCGGT
>JBAXJZ010000515.1:0-3257 GCA_037137595.1 Burkholderiales bacterium
CGGCAGGCGCGGCCGCCGCGAGCGCCGCGCTGCTCAGATCCGACGCCTGAACGGCGATCGCCGCGGCCTCGAGACTCGCGGTCACCGGGATCGGGATGTCCATCCGGGCGGCGTTGCAGGCGGCCCTCGCGCGGGCGGTCGCGAGGATCAGGGCCTCGCGCGCGGCGTCGAGCTCCGCCGCGGTGCCGCTCGACACCTTGCGCAGCGCGAGCCGGGCGTCCACGACGGGCTGGGTCTGCGCGAAGCACTGCGCCTCGGCGGTCCGCTGCCGGTCTTCGGCCAGCCGGGCGTCCTGCTGGCGGTCCTGTGACCAGGTCCAGCCCGCCCCGACCAGGGCGGCGAGGATCGGCCACAGCACCGAGGCGTACTCCTTGAGGGTCCGCGCGGGTCCGTCGTCGCTCATCGCAGGTCTCGTCATCTCGTCGGCGATGCGACTGACGATAGCCGAAAGCCTCGCGAACGAGCCGGGCTCGACGCGCGGATCCGGAGCGTTCCGGCGTTCCGCGCGCCGGATGTCGTCACTCCTGATGAACGCCGGCCGCGAGCCGGCGCGGCGGCGGTCAGCCCGCGTTCGACGCGGCGAGTCGGGCGATCAGCGCATGCGCCAGCGGCCAGGGCCCGAATCCCGTGGCCGGATTGAGGTGCCCGACCTCGCCCAGGTCCTCCACCTCGCTGCCCCAGTCCGCCGCGAGCGCGGCGACCCGCTCCGCGCGGCCGAGCGGATCGTTCCGGCTGAGCGCGACGAGGCTGCGGAACGGCAGGCGCGCCCGCGGCACCGGCAGCCACCCGCCCGCACGCAGCTGATCGACCGCGGGATAGCCCGCGGGCATGGGCGATTCGAAGTCCGGCGGCACGGCGAGCAGCGCCGCGTGCACCGCGCGGCGCGTCACCGCGGCCCAGTGCGCGACCGTGATGCAGCCGCCGCTGTGCGCCACCACCACGATCGGTCCGTCGATGGCCTGCGCGGCGCGCTCGATCGCCTCGACCCGACGCGCGCGGTCGAGGTCCTCGCGGCCCATAGGCGGCACGCTGCGGAACTCGGGCCGTTCGGCCTGCAGCAGCGTCTGCCAGTGCCCGGCGACGTGGTCCCGCAGCCCCGGGACCAGCAGCACGGTGGGCACCGCGTCGCTCATGCCGCGGACTTGCGCAGGAAGCCCTGGTTGCCGCCGTTGCGGTTCGGCGCGAAGCCGTTGGCCGCGAGCGATTCCTCGACCGTGTCGTAGAACACGCCGATCCTGCAGATCTCGCGGGCCTGCTTCCCGGTGGCGACCGGCCGGCCGAGTTCGCCGGCGAGGCGCACCAGCTGCCGGATCTGCTCGACCGAGGTCATCTTGCCCGAGCGGTCCTGCTTCCAGAGCACGTCCTCGATGCCGCAGCGCACGTGCAGGCCCAGCGCCATGCCGATCATGTTGATCGGCAGCACGTTGAGCACCGAGCTCTCCACCGTCAGCACCGCGCCGTCGGGCACGGCGCGCAGCATGTTGGCGAGGTTGTAGATGTTGGCCTGGTCCATCCCGCCGCTGATCGCCACCCAGTTCATCACCAGCGGGCCCTTGTAGACGCCGCGGCGCATCATCCGCTCGATGGTCTCGAAGCTGTTGATGTTGTAGACCTGGAACTCGCTCTGGATGCCGGCCGCCGTCAGCCGCCGGATGTGCTCCTCCACGAAGCTCGGGTTGGCGGGGACGATCATGTCCTTGTAGGTCTTGTGCAGGTGCGGGAACCCGCGCGAGACGCCGCGGAAGTCGTCGTCGCCCGCGTGCTCGGTCACGTTCATCTGCGAGGTGTTGACCGTCACCGTCACCTGGTCGGGCTTCGGGTCGAGCTCGGCCAGCATGTGCCGCGTGTCGTCGGACAGCCATTTCGCCTCGCCGTCCGGGCCCTCCGGCGCGAAGCTGATCGAGCCGCCGACCTGGATCACCATGTCGGGCACCGCCTTCCTCACGCCAGCGATCAGCTCGTTGAACATCGACAGGCGCTTGCTGCCCTTGCCGTCCGGCTCGCGCACATGCAGGTGGAGCACCGACGCGCCGGCCTCGTAGCAGTCCACCGCCTTCTGGATCTGCTCGGCCATCGTGATGGGGATGTCCTCGGGGAAGTCCGCCGGGATCCAGCCCGGCGCGTAGGGCGCGGCGGTGATGATCAGCGGGGGCTGGTTCTCGGGATACAGGTGGCCGTCGAGGAAGTTCATGGCGCGGTGTCTCCGGGGGGGTCGTCGTCGAAGGGGCGGGGCCGGCTCAGACCGGCACGTCGCCCACGATGCCCGCGCGCTCCATCCTTCGAGGGGCGGGCCAGTAGTCCATGACCGCGTAGTGCTGGGTCGAGCGGTTGTCCCAGATCGCCACGCTGTGCGGCTTCCAGCGGAAGCGCACCTGGTACTCGGGCACCGTGGCCTGGCTCTGCAACAGCTGCAGCAGCAGGCTGGCGCCCGGCGTCTTGTCGAGCCCGAAGCGGACGTTGTCGGGCGTGTGGTAGTTCAGGAAGTGGGTGGTGAAGCTCGCGACGTAGAGCACGCGCTCGCCGGTCTCGGGGTGGACGCGCACCACCGGGTGCTCGACCGGCGGATGCTGCCGACCGAGCGCGCGGCGCTTCTGCTCGTCCATCACCGCGCCGAAGCTGTGCTCGATGCTGCTGCTGGCACGCAGCCCGTCGATGCGGCGCCTGATGTCCTCGGGCAGCCTGCGGTAGGCCTCGACCATGTTCACCCAGATCGTGTCGCCGCCGACCTCGGGGCACTCGATGCAGCGCAGGACCGCGCCCATCGCGGGCGCCTCGCGCCACAGCCCGTCGCTGTGCCAGTTGTTCTCGTAGAAGTTGCGCTCCTCGCCGCGGTGGATCTGGACGAGGCCGGGGTGGTCGGGATGGGTGCCCGCCACCGGGTGGTCCTCGAGCGGCCCGAACAGGCGCGCGAGCGCGACGTGATCGGCGCGCGAGAAGCAGTCGAGGTCCTGGTCGCGGAAGAACAGCACCCGGTGCCTCAGCAGCAGCGCGCGCAGCTCCGCGAACAGCGCCTCGCTGCGGACCACGTCCCGGAGCCGGATCCCCGACACCTCGGCACCGATGTGGACGGTGAGTCGCTCGACCTTCATCCGCTGTCTCCCTGTGGCGCCCCGTGGACCGGACGTGGGCGCATCATAGGCCGACCGATGATTGTTGTCGACATTAATGTCAGACGGATCGAGCCGGCCCGGCAGAACGCGGCGAACGCGGCGAACGCGGCGAACGCGGCGAACGCGGCGAACGCGGCGAACGCGGCG
>JBAXJZ010000516.1:0-3250 GCA_037137595.1 Burkholderiales bacterium
CGAGCGCGGCGACCACGCCGGTCGTCACGCTGAACCAGCGGGTGCCGGCCCGCAACAGCGCGAGCGCCGTCGCCACAGTCGCCAGCGCCGCCGGCAGGCGGGCTGCGATCTCCGACGTGCCGAAGAGGGCGAAGCAGACCGCCATGCACCAGTGCATGAGCACCGGCTTATCGACCGCGAGCGTGCCGTTGTACATCGGCACGACCCAGTCGCCGGTGTCGAGCATCGCCTGGGCGATCGCGGCGAACCGCGGCTCGTCCTCGTCCCAGAACGGCGTCGCCGAGAAGCCCACCGCGAGGCAGACGACGGAGGCGACGAGCACGGTGGCGAGCGCAAGCAACGAGGCGCCGAGGAGGTGAGGAAATGGAGAGCTCATGGTTGTTTGCACAGAACGCTGAAAAACGATTTAGCGCCAGCGGTGGATGCTGAAATCTGCTGCCGAGATTTTCCGCAGAAAGCGCCACTGGGGCGGAAGCGGACGAATTAACGCACACGGTGCGGCTCAGGGCAAAGCGCGGATCTTCGCGGTGAGGACGGCTGCACGGCTTTCGGCCTCAGCGAGCGGGAGGCCCGCTGCGACCCCGGGGCGGTGGTGGCCGGTGGCGGTGAGCCACGCATTCATGCGGAGCTTACGACGCTCACGGATGAGTTTTATCAGCTCGCCGTCGGGGTTGGTGGCGATCGGGTCGGTCACGCGTTCCAGCAGCGGGATGTCGTTGCGCGAGTCGCTGTAGAACCAGGAGCGCTCGAAGCCCCCGAGCGTGTGGCCGAGCGAGGCGAGCCATTCGGCGGTGCGGACGATCTTGCCCTCGCGGAACGACGGCGTGCCCTGCGGGCGGCCGGTGTACTCGCCGTCCGGGCCGACCTCGACGCCGGTGGCGATCAGGTGATCGATGCCGAACGCGCGGGCGATCGGCGCGGTCACGAAGGCGTTGGTGGCGGTGACCAGCGCGATCAGGTCGCCGCGAGCGCGGTGCTTGTCGACCAGCTCCCGGGCGGCCGGCAGGATCCGCGGCTCGATGACCTCGGCCATGAAGCGACGGTGCCAGCCGTCGAGGGTGGCGCGCGGGTTCGAGCCGAGGGGGGCGAGCTGGAAGCGCAGGAACACGTCCATGTCCAGCGTGCCGGCCTGGTAGTCCCGGTAGAACCGGTCGTTCTCGCGCTCGTGGACCGCGCCGTCGAGCACGCCGATGCGGACCAGGAACCGCGACCATTCGTAGTCGCTGTCGATCGGCAGGAGGGTGTGGTCGAGGTCGAAGAGAGCGAGGCGCATCGCGGCCGGATTCTACGGCATGTCGCGGCCGGCTCCGGTGGAGCCCCGGCCGGCCGCGGGCTCAGCCGGCCGCCGGCGGGGGCGGCTCGTCGCCCGGGCCCAGCGGCAGCCCGGCCTGCGCGAACTCGCGCAGCAGCGGCACCGTGATCGCGCGCTTGCGGGCGAGCGCGTAGGCGTCGAGCGCGTCGACCAGCGCCCGCAGGCTGCCCAGGTCGCGCGGCGCGTGGGTCATCAGCCAGGGCACGACGTCGGCGGCGACCGCCAGGCCGCGGTCGGCGAACGCCCGTGCGAGCGCGCGCGCGGTGTCGGTGTCCGAGAGCCGGCGCAGCTGCAGCACCAGCCCCCAGCCCAGGCGGGTGGCCAGCTCGGGCATCAGGGCCAGCCGCCCGGGCGGCTCGGCGCCCGTGCTGGCCAGCGCCGCGTCGGCGTGTGCCGCGACCGCGTCGAACAGGTGGAAGGCGGCCGCCTGGCGGGCGGCATCGAGCCGGTCGACATCGTCGAGCAGCCAGGTGGCGATCGCCGGATCGTGGACGAAGTCCGCCGCGGGCGAGGCCGGATCCAGTCGCCGCGCCGTGCCCGCCGGCAGCGCCTGCTCGAGCGCGCGCAGCAGGTGGCTGCGGCCGCTGGCGGCCGGTCCCCACAGGTACAGGAAGCGCGCGCCGGCCGCGCGGCCCGGCGCGGCGAGCGCGCGGACCGCGTCGAGGGCCTCGCCGTTGTCGCCGGCGACGAAGCCGTCGAAGGTCGGCGGCGGCGGCGGACCGAGGTCGAGAACGAGCTGGGACACGGGTGGGGGCGGGGAGGCGGGCCGGTACAATCCGGTCTCGCGCATTGTATCGGCCCCGTTCCCCGGGGCCCTCCGCCCCCATGAGCTCCACGCCCCCCCCGCTGACCTACAAGGACGCGGGCGTCGACATCGACGCCGGCGACGCGCTGGTCGAGCGCATCAAGCCCCTCGCCAAGCGCACGATGCGCGAGGGCGTGCTCGCCGGCATCGGCGGGTTCGGCGCGCTGTTCGAGATCCCCAAGCGCTACCGCGAGCCGGTGCTGGTCTCCGGCACCGACGGCGTCGGCACCAAGCTGCGGCTGGCCTTCGCGCTCGATCGGCACGACACCGTCGGCATCGACCTGGTCGCGATGAGCGTCAACGACATCCTGGTCCAGGGCGCGGAACCGCTGTTCTTCCTCGACTACTTCGCCTGCGGCCGGCTCGACGTCGACACGGCGGCACGCGTGGTGGGCGGCATCGCGAAGGGCTGCGAGCTCGCCGGCTGCGCGCTGATCGGCGGCGAGACCGCCGAGATGCCCGACATGTACCCCGACGGCGAATACGACCTCGCCGGCTTCGCGGTGGGCTGCGTCGAGAAGTCGGCCGCGATCGACGGCCGCGCGATCCGCGCCGGCGACGCGGTGATCGGCCTGGCCTCGAGCGGCCCGCACTCCAACGGCTACTCGCTGGTCCGCAAGGTGATCCAGCGCGCGCACGGCTCGCTCGAGTCGGCCGCGATGGACGCGCCCTTCGGAGCCGCGGGCACCTTCGCCGACGCGGTGATGGCCCCCACGCGCATCTACGTGAAGCCGGTGCTGTCGCTGATCGGTTCGATGCCGGTCAAGGGCATCGCCCACATCACCGGCGGCGGCCTGGTCGAGAACGTGTCGCGCGTGCTGCCCGAGGCCTGCCAGGCGGTGCTGCACCGGAGCACGTGGACGATGCCGCCGGTCTTCGACTGGCTGCAGCACGAGGGCGGCATCGCCGACGCCGAGATGCACCGCGTGTTCAACTGCGGCATCGGGCTGGTGATCGTCGTCGACGCCGCGCTCGCGGACGACACGGTCGCGCGGCTGCGCGCCGCGGGCGAGACCGCGCAGCGCATCGGCGAGATCGTCGCGCGGCCGGACGGCGCGCCCGCCACCGTCGTCGTCTGACCGCGGGCCGGTGAGGGCCGGCGTGAGGGGCGGCGTGCGGCGCGGCCACCGGCG
>JBAXJZ010000517.1:0-3246 GCA_037137595.1 Burkholderiales bacterium
CGACCGCGGACGTCCGCGGGCTCGCGGCCCGCCAGCGCGCCGCGGTCGCGACGCTCTCGGCCGGCTGAACGGGCCCCGCGCGCCGCGCGGACGCCCGCTCAGATCCCCCGCCAGACCGACACGCCCCAGGGCGAGAGCTTGAAGGGCAGGTGCAGGTGGGGGGCGAGGTCGACCCAGGAGAAGCGGTAGACGATCGCCTCCTGGAACGCCGGCGCGCCCACCTCGTGGCCGCGCCCGCGGTACCAGTCGCCGGCGGCGAGCTCGACCTCGTAGGTGCCCGGCTCGAGGCCCTCGCCGCGCCCGAGCGCGGCGTCGTCGACCAGGCCGGCGTCTCCGACGGCGCCGCCGCCGACCCGCCGGCGCGTGCCGTCGGCGTCGACCCGGTGGACCGTCACCCGCATGCCGCGCGCGGGCGACCCGCTGGCGACGTCGACCACGTGAACGGAAATGCCCGGCATCGCGTGTCCTCCCTCAGTCGAGCGTCGCGCCCGCGGCCTCGACCGCGGGGGCGGCAGCCGCGGCGACGCGCGCGCGGCGGACGGGATGGGACACTCGGGACATGGCGATCTCCGTTCGGTCGGGCAGGGGCGGGACGGTGCCTGCGAGCCGCGATCGTCGCACACTCGGGCGCGGCGGCAGGGGCGCGGGCGCCGCATCGTCCCGGGCGTGCAGCGCCGCCGGGAACCGCTTCGGCTCGGGCATCGACGGCGGGAGAGGGCGCGTCGACCGTGCGCTACACTCGGCCGCCGCGCCGCGCCGCGGCGTGCGCGATCCCCGAACGACGACCCCCCGCCCCCGAGCGATGAACGACTATCCCCGCGACCTCGTCGGCTACGGCCGCACCCCGCCCCACGCCCGCTGGCCGAAGAACGCGCGCATCGCCGTGCAGTTCGTCCTCAACTACGAGGAGGGCGGCGAGAACTGCGTGCTGCACGGCGATCCCGCGTCCGAGCAGTTCCTCTCGGAGATCGTCGGCGCCGCGGCCTATCCGGCGCGGCACCTGTCGATGGAGTCGATCTACGAGTACGGCTCGCGGGTCGGCGTCTGGCGGATCCTGCGCGAATTCGAGCGGCGCGGGCTGCCGCTGACGGTGTTCGGCGTGTCGATGGCGCTCGAGCGCCACCCGGACCTGACCCGCGCCTTCGTCGAACTCGGTCACGAGATCGCCTGCCACGGCTGGCGCTGGATCCACTACCAGGGCGTCGACGAGGACACCGAGCGCGCGCACCTGCGGACCGGCATCGAGATCATCGAGCGCCTGACCGGCGAGCGGCCGCTGGGCTGGTACACCGGGCGGGACAGCCCGAACACGCGGCGGCTGGTGGCCGACCACGGCGGCTTCCTCTACGACTCGGACTACTACGGGGACGAGCTGCCGTTCTGGACGCAGGTCGAGCGCAGCGACGGCACGACGGTGGACCATCTGGTGGTGCCGTACACGCTGGACGCGAACGACATGCGGTTCGCGACGCCGCAGGGCTTCAACACCGGGGACCACTTCCTGCAGTACCTGACGGACACCTTCGACGTGCTGTACGCGGAAGGGGACGAGGCGCCGAAGATGATGTCGATCGGCATGCACTGCCGGCTGCTCGGGCGCCCCGGGCGATTCCGGGCGCTGCAGCGTTTCCTCGACCACGTCGAGCGGCACGACCGGGTCTGGGTGTGCCGGCGGGTGGACATCGCGCGCCACTGGATCGCGACGCATCCGCCGGTGGCCGGCTGAGCTCAGATCGGGAAGAACGGCGTCCCGCGCAGGATCTTGTTCTCCATCCTCTGCAGCAGCGGCGTCGCCTTCGCGAGATAGGCGAGCCATCTCGGATCCGCGAACAGCTTCGCGCGCCGCTGCTCGCGGTCCAGCAGGTCCGTGTACTGCCAGATGTGGACGATCTGGTTGAGCTCGCCGATGTCGTTCGAGACGAACCAGCCGTAGGGCTTGCCCAGGTACTCGCACTGGACCGCATAGCCCTCGGCCTCGTAGAGCTTCAGCAGCTCGCCGAGCTTGCCCGGGTGGATCGTGTAGGTGCGGTGGTCGAGGATCATGCGGGGTCTCCGGTGAGGGACGAGGGGGGCGGGCGCTTCTGCACCCAGTGCGTCGCGAGCTCGTAGGCACGGGCGAGGCGCAGCACGTCGGCGTCGGCGCCGGGGCGGCCGATCAGCTGGATGCCCATCGGCAGCCCGCGCGCGTCGAAGCCCGCGGGCACGCTGATCGCGGGCAGGCCGGCGACGGTCACGCCGGCCACCACTTCCATCCAGCGGTGGTAGGAGTCCATCCTGCGGCCGGCCAGCTCCTGAGGCCAGTGCAGCTCGGCGTCGAAGGGGAAGAACTGCGCGGTGGGCAGCACCAGGTAGTCCCAGGTCGAGAACAGCGACAGCACGTGCTGGTACCAGGCGCTGCGCTCGACCGAGGCGCGCCAGACGTCGGGGCCGCCGAGCTTCAGGCCCTGCTCGACCTCCCACTGCGCCTCGGGCTTGAGCTTCGCCCACTTCGCCGGATCCGCGCGGAACGGCGCGAACTTGCCGGCCAGCGAGAAGGACCGCAGCGTCGCGAACACGCGCCAGACGCGCTCGGGATCGAATCCCAGCGGCGTCGGCTCGACGGTGCAGCCAAGGCCGGCGAGGTCGCGCAGCGCGCGCTCGCACAGCTCGATCACGCCCGGCTCGGTGACCAGGTGACCGCCGAGGTCGCCGAGCCAGCCGATCCGCACCGAGCGCCAGTGCGCGGCGTCGCGCTCCAGGCCCTCGGCGCCGATCGCCGGATCGACCGGCAGCGCCAGCGGCTGACGCGGGTCGGGGCCCGAGATCGTCGCGAGGAAGGCCGCGAGGTCCGGCACCGTGCGGGCCATCGGCCCTTCGGTGGGCAGCTGCGTGTAGAACACCTCGTCGGCGGGCCACTTCGGCACGCGGCCGCGCGACGGCCGCAGGCCGAAGACGTTCGAGAACCCCGCTGGATTGCGCAGCGAGCCGCCCATGTCGCTGCCGTCGGCCAGCGGCGTCATCCTCAGCGCGAGCGAGACCGCCGCGCCGCCGCTCGAGCCGCCGCAGGTCTTCGACGGGTCGTAGGCGTTGCGCGTCACGCCGAACACCGGGTTGTAGGTCTGCGAACCCAGGCCCCATTCGGGCACGTTCGTCTTGCCGATCACGATCGCGCCCGCGCCCTTGATGCGCTCGACGATCAGCGAGTCGGCGTCGGGCACGTGCTCGGCGAAGATCGGCGACCCCCAGGTGGTGCGGATCCCGGCGGTG
>JBAXJZ010000518.1:0-3246 GCA_037137595.1 Burkholderiales bacterium
CGGGCATCGAAGGCCTGGTGCACGTCTCGGAAATGGACTGGACCAACAAGAACGTCAACCCGAGCAAGGTCGTCTCGCTGGGTGACGAGGTCGAGGTCATGGTCCTGGAGATCGACGAGGACCGCCGCCGGATCTCGCTCGGCATGAAGCAGTGCCGTCCGAACCCGTGGCAGGAATTCGCCGAGAACCACCGCAAGGGCGACAAGGTCTCGGGCACGATCAAGTCGATCACCGACTTCGGCGTGTTCCTCGGCCTGCCCGGCGGCATCGACGGCCTGGTGCACCTCTCGGACCTCTCCTGGAACAAGGCCGGCGAGGAAGCCGTGCGCGAGTTCAAGAAGGGCGACGAGGTGGGCGCCGTGGTGCTGGCGATCGACGTCGAGCGCGAGCGCATCTCGCTGGGCATCAAGCAGCTGGACGGCGATCCGTTCACCAGCTACGCGTCGCAGCACGAGAAGGGCCACGTGGTCGTCGGCACGGTGAAGAGCGTGGATCCGAAGGGCGCGGTGGTGGGCATCGGTGGCGACATCGACGGCTACCTGCGTGCGTCGGAGATCTCGCGCGATCGCGTCGAGGATGCCCGCAACCACCTGAAGGAAGGCGACTCGGTCGAGGCGATGATCATCAACATCGACCGCAAGAACCGTTCGATCGCCCTCTCCATCAAGGCCAAGGACTCCGTCGAGACCGCCGAGGCGATCCAGCGCATGCAGGCCGAATCGGGTGCCGCCACCGGCACGACGAACCTCGGCGCACTGCTGCGCGCCAAGCTGTCCACGGATCGCGACGACAAGTGATCGGGTAGCGCCGTCGGTGGCGTCCGCGAGGTCGCCACCGGTTCGTCGGGGCCGATGCGGCAACGCACCGGCCCCGCCGAGCGGACGACGAATGCATCGACTCCGCCGCAAGGCGGCTTTTCTCGACCGAGCGACGACCATGACGATGGACATCGACGATCAGCAGTCCCCCGGGACGATGACCAAGTCGGAGCTCATCACGCGGCTCGCCGAGCGGTATCCGCAGCTCGTGGCGAAGGACGCCGAGTTCGCGGTCAAGACGATCCTCGACGCGATGGCCAAGACGCTGTCCGACGGGCACCGGATCGAGATCCGCGGCTTCGGCAGCTTCGCGCTGTCGCACCGTCCGCCGCGCATCGGCCGCAACCCGAAGTCCGGCGAACGCGTGCACGTGCCCGAGAAGCGGGTGCCGCACTTCAAGCCCGGCAAGGAGCTGCGCGAGCGGGTCGACGTCCGCGCGCGCGCCGACGACGACGCGGACCGCTGAGCCGGCGCCCGGGGCCTGCAATGGGTGCGCTGAGCTGGCTCTTCAGGCTGGGGCTGTTCCTCGTGATGATGGGCTTCGCGCTGTCGAACACCGACACCGCGACGCTGCGCTTCTTCGGCATCCCCGAGTTCGAGTGGCGGGCGCCGATGGTGCTGTTCCTCTTCCTCTTCTTCGCCGCGGGCGCGCTGATCGGCGTGATCGCGACCATGCCCGCCGTGATCCGGCAGCGCCGGACGATCGCACGCATGCGGCGCGACGCCGAGCTGTCGGCGAAGGCCGCGCAGCGCGGCGACGCCGGCGCCGACGCGGCACGCGGCATGCCGGGGCGTGCCGACGCCGGCCCGCGCGGCATCTGACGACCGGGCCCCGGGACGACGCGCGATGGAATTCGAGCTCTGGTGGCTGATCGTCATCCCGCTGTTCTTCGTGCTGGGATGGATCGCGTCGCGCATCGACGCGCGGCACATGATCCGGCAGTCGTCGCAGCTGCCCGACGCCTACTTCAAGGGCCTGAACTTCCTGCTCAACGAGCAGCCCGACAAGGCGATCGACGCCTTCGTCGACGTGGTGAACCTCGATCCCGAGACCGTCGAGCTGCACTTCGCGCTGGGCAACCTGTTCCGCCGCCGCGGCGAGACCGACCGCGCCATCCGTGTCCACCAGAGCCTGGTGTCGCGCACCGACCTGCAGCGCGAGCAGCGCGACCACGCGCTCTTCGAGCTGGGCCAGGACTTCCTGCGCGCGGGCCTGCTCGACCGCGCCGAGGATGCCTTCAATCGGCTCGAGGGCAGCGCCTATGCCGGCGCCGCGCTCCGGCACCGGCTCGACCTCGCGCAGATGGTCCGCGACTGGCCGCGCGCGATCGAGCTGGCGGAGCGGCTGCAGCGCGACGCGGGCGGCGACCTGCGCCATCTCGTCGTGCACTTCCATTGCGAGCTCGGGCAGCAGGCGCTGGCGGGCACGGCCCCGGACCGTGCCGAGGTCGCCCGTCGCGAGCTCGAGCGTGCGCTGGCCGCCGGCGCCGAGCATCCCCGGCCCTGGCTGCTGCGCGGCGAGGCCGCGTTCGCCGCCGACGACTTCGACGGCGCGATCGACGCCTGGACCGAACTCGCGCGGCTCAGTCCGGCGCACCTCGCACTGACCGGCGAGCGCTGGCTGCAGGCGCACGAGCGGGTGGCGCGGCTCGACGCCGGCCTCGAGCGGCTGGAGACGGTGCAGGCCGAGCATCCGTCGGTCGACGCGCTGCGCGCGATCGCGCAGGCCCGCGTGCGGCGCGACGGCGTGCAGGCGGCGATCGCCTGGCTGCGCGAGGCGCTGGCCCGCAGCCCGTCGCTGCTCGGCCTGGAGACGCTGATCGAGCTGCGCAAGCTCGCCGGCTCGGCCGATCCGGCGACCTCGGACGTGACGCTCGCGGGCACGCTGATCCGCAAGCAGGCGGAGCGGCTGTCGCGCTTCGTCTGCGGGCAGTGCGGGTTCAAGGCGCGCCGCTTCTACTGGCAGTGCCCGGGCTGCAACCACTGGGACAGCTATCCGCCGCGGCGCACCGAGGCGCTGGAGGCCGAGGGCGGCTGACGCGATGCACACGCTCGGCCTAGGTCATCGGGGGCGGTGGCGAGCGAGGCGCGCCCCGGCGTCGGCTAGAGTCGGCGGCACGTCGACCTCCAGCCGCCGCGCCACCATGTCCGCCTCGCCGCTCGCCCGCACCCTGGCTGCCGCCTTCGCCGCCGCGCTGTCCGCATCGGCGCTCGCCGCGGTCGACGCCAACACCGCGTCGGCCGAGGCCCTCGAGGCCGTCTCCGGCATCGGCCCGTCGATCGCCCGCCGGATCGTCGACGAGCGCCGCAAGGGGCCCTATCGCAGCCTCGACGACCTCCAGACCCGGGTGAAGGGCATCGGCGAGGCCAAGGCCCGCCGGCTGGCGGCCGCGGGGCTCACCGTCGGCTCCGGGTCCGCCGCGTCGGC
>JBAXJZ010000519.1:0-3243 GCA_037137595.1 Burkholderiales bacterium
GCAGCAGGAAGGCCTGCTGTCCCGCGATCGCGCCGATGCGCTGCTGCGGAAGACGGCCCCGCGGCCGTCCGCGACGCCGACCGCCGCGACCACCGCGCCGGCAACCGCGGCGGTCTCGCCCGGCGCGCCCCCGGCCGGACCCGGCGTGCGCGACGACCGTCCGGCCGCGTCGCGTGAACCCGTACGGGTCCAGTACGTGCCCGATCAGGTCCGCCAGGAACTCAAGGCCCAGCTGAAGGCCGAAGTGCTGGAGCAGGCCCGCACCGAGCGCTGGGGCGATCCGGGCACGCTGCCCGACTGGATGCGCCGACTCAACTTCGAGGCCGAACTGCGGCTGCGCGAACAGTTCGACCGCTACGCCAACGGGAACGCGCCGGCGTCGGTGCTGTTCGACGACAGCTATGCCGGCGGCCAGTTCGCGACCAACTTCGCCGACGTGACCAACAGCAACGTCGACCGACAGCGGCTGCGGCTGCGTGCCCGCTTCGGTGTCTCGTCGCAGATCAACGAGGAGTGGGCCGCCGCGCTGCGGCTGTCCACCGGCTCGCTGGTCGGTCCGGTGTCCACCTCGAGCACCTCGGGCGATCCGAGCGACCGCTACGGCATCAAGCTCGACCGCGCGTTCCTGCGCTACGCGCCGACGCCGTGGGCAACGCTCACCGCCGGCCGTGCGCCGAACCCGTACTTCAGCAGCGAGATGCAGTTCGCGCCCGACCTCGGCTTCGACGGTGCCTCCGCCGCGCTGGCCGCGGACGTCGGCGGCGGCGTCCGCGCGTTCGGCACCGCGGGCTGGTTCGTGCTGCGGGAGAACTCGCTGACCGCGGACCGCACGATGCTCGGCCTGCAGGTCGGCGCGTCCTGGGCGCCGACCGACTCGCCCTTCGGCGTGCGCGTGGGCTTCGCCCGCTACGACTACCGGAACATCGAGGGCGTGTCGGACACGACCAACTTCGGCACGCCGCTCTATGCCAGCACCGAGTACGAACGCGGCTATCGCCAGAAGGGCAACACCCTCTTCCGCATCAACAACGCGCCGCAGGACACGTCCGCGAGCCGATACGGCCTGGCCTCGGGCTTCGCGGTCGATGCGCTGACGATGTCGTTCGACTTCCGGCACTTCGACCCGGTCGCGATCAACTACACCTTCGAAGGCATCCGCAACGGCGGGTGGAACGCCGACGACATCGCGGCGCGGACCGGTGGCGCGATCCCGAAGCTGACCCGCGGCGTCTACCATCGCATCCAGGTCGGCAGCCAGACCATCCGGCGCAAGGCCGACTGGCAGATCTTCGGCGGTTGGCGCGACGTGCAGGCCGATGCGACGCCGGACGCGCTCACCGATCCGGAATTCATGCTCGGCGGCACCAACGTCAAGGGCTTCTGGCTCGGCGCCAACTACGGACTGGACCGCAACCTCGTCGCCGGCCTGCGCTGGTTCTCCGGCCGCCAGTCCGCGAGCGCGCCGCTGTCCGCCGGCCTGCCGTACGCGGTGGACATCCTGCAGCTCGACATCAGCGCGAGGTTCTGACCATGCGTGCCGCCTTCACGTCGAGCGCCGCGACGGCGCTGCTGTGCGCCGCGATCGTGTTGCCGGGGGCCGCGACCGCGCAGTCACCGGACGGCGCGGCGCGCCAGGCCGAGCAGCTGCGGCGGATGCAGGCCGCACAGACGAAGCTGCAGCAGGAGCTGTCCAGGGCCAACTCGCAGAATGCCGAGCTCACCGCCCGCGTCGCCTCGCTCGAGGCGGCGCTTCAGTCCGCGAAGGCCGACGGCGAACGACTCTCGACCGGTCGAAAGGCCCTCGAGACGCGCGCGGCGACGCTCAAGCGCGACGCGGACGCCACCGAGGCGCGCGCCGCGGCCCTCGCCACCGAACTGGAGCAGGCCCGGCGCGATGCGACCCGTCTCGGCGAGCGCGGCACGGCGGCCGAGAAGTCGCTCGCGGCGGCCCGCGAGCAGCTCGAGGCCCGGCAGACCGCGCTCAAGGCCCGCGAGGGCGAACTCGCGGCGGCGCAGGCCGCCGCCGAGACGCGCGGCGGGGAACTGCAGCAGTGCCGCGAGCACAACGCGGTGCTGGCGGGCGTCTCCACCGAACTGTTGTCCGCGATCGAGCGGACCGGCGCGGGCGCGAGCCTGCTCGGTGCCTCCGGATTCCAGGGCTATTCGCGTGTCCGGATCGAGTCCCTGATCCAGGACTACCGCGACAAGGTCGCCGATCACCGATCGGTAGCGCCCTCACGCTGACCCCCCGCGACCCTCGGCGCCCCCGGAAGGCGCCGAGCGGCTCGCCCCATTAGGCCGACCGGACCCACGCGCCGCGTCGTTCTCCTCACGATCCCCCTCGACGGTCACAGCTTCGAAAAGCGCGGCCTTGAAGCTGGACGCTCCTGGCCGGAACGAAGCACTCCCCGCTCTCGCTCCTCTCCCCCTCCTCATACCGACGCGAGGTCGTCCATGCCTGTCCTTACGAAACGCCCGTCGACGCCGTCGACCCTGGCCTCCGTCGCCCTCGCCGCCACCCTCGCCGCCTGCAGCAGCCACTCCGATGCGCCGCAGAGCACGCAGGCGGTGGCGCGCGTCAACGACAAGGAGATCTCGGTCCACCAAGTGAACCTGCTCGCGCAGCGACTGCCCGCGAACCTGCCCGCCGAGCGGATCGCCGAGGCGCGCCGCACGATCCTCAACGGCCTGGTCGAGCAGGAGAAGCTCGTGCAGTACGCGATCGAGAACAAGCTCGACCGCGACGCCGCCACGCTGCAGCAGCTCGAGGCCGCGCGCCGCGAGGTGCTCGCGCGCGCCGCCGTCGAGAAGCTCGGCGCGCAGAGCCCGAAGCCCACCCCCGACGAGGTCCGTGCGTACTTCGAGACGAACCCCGACCTGTTCTCGAAGCGCCGCATCTACCGCTTCGACGAGATCGTGATGCCGGGCGTGCCGGCGAACTGGCAGCTGCTGGAGCCCCAGGTGCTGAAGGCGAAGTCGCTGCGCGAGGTCGCGGCGCTGCTGAAGGCCTCGAACATCGAGCTGCCGACGACCCAGGGCGTCATCCGTGCGACCGAAGGCCTGCCGATGAACCGGCTCGCCGACTTCGCCCAGCGCAGGACCGGCGACATCGTGGTCTGGGCGCAGCCGCCGCGCGTGGTGATCGGCCAGCTGGTCGACGCGCGGGAGGCGTCGGTGGACGAGGCGCGCGCCGCGCCGCTGATCGAGCAGGCCCTGTCGGCCCGCAAGCGCCAGGAGACCATC
>JBAXJZ010000520.1:0-3232 GCA_037137595.1 Burkholderiales bacterium
CGGTAGCGCGCCGCGTCGGCGAGCAGGGCGTCGCGCTCGTCGAGCAGCCCCGAGATCTGCAGTTGCGCGTCGCGCAGCGCGCGGCTCGCCGCCTTCACCACATCGGACAGTCGCTCGATCTCCTCGACCGCGATGCGCAGCGGATCGCCCGCCGGGGCGGCGTCGAGGGCGTGCTGCTCGCGTAGCTGGCGGGCGAGGTCGGACATAGGGGTCGGTCGGGTGGCTGAGTCTAGCGCCGGCCGGCGTGCTCGCGAGCCACCCGGGTGGACGACCGGGGTCTTCCTACGTCCCGGCGGGGCCAGCGCTGCGGCCGCGGCGGAGTGCGCGCGTTCCGCCGACCGTGGTCGCCGTTTGACTGGGTTCTTGATGCGAATGACAATGCGAATCGTTCGCATTGTCATTCGTCATGACCTGTCCCCGTCTGTTCCCGATTCCCGCGGCCCCCGTCACGGGGGACCCGATCCGCGGTCTCGCGTCACGCGCGGCCCGGTTCGCCGCGGCGCTGATGATCGCGTCGGCCACCGCGGCCTGCGGGGGAGGGGGCTCGACCACGGGAGGGGGCGCCGGATCCGGAGCGGTCGGCGCGACCGGGGCGAGCGCCGCCGGCGACGTCAGCGCCGCTGTCCCCACCTCCGGCGCGGACGCGACCGACGCGGGCCTGTCGGCCGCCGCCGCGCTCGGCAAGTCGATCTTCGCGGACACCGGTCTGTCGGGCTCCGGGCGGGTGGCCTGCTGGAGCTGCCACGACCCGGCCCGCGCGCACGGCGCGCCCTTCGATTCGGCCGGCGCGCCCGGCGGCGCGTCGCTCGATCGCGTGGGCGGCCGCAGGACGCCGTCGATCCGCTACCTGCGCTTCGCGCCGGCGTTCTCGGTGGATGCCGGCGGCGCGGCGGTCGGCGGCCTCTTCTGGGACGGCCGCGCCGCGACGCTCGAGGAGCAGGCCGCCGGGCCGTTCCTGAACCCCGACGAGATGGCCAACGACAGCGTCGAGGCGCTGGTCGCGCGGCTGCGTGCGGCCCCGTACGCCGCGCGATTCGAGGCGGTCTTCGGGACGGGCGTCTGGGCCGATCCGCAGCTCGCGTTCGCGCGGATGCGCTCGGCGCTCGCCGCCTACCAGCGCGAGGACGCGGACTTCGCGCCCTTCAGCAGCAAGTACGACGCGTTCCTCGCCGGCCGCGCGACGCTGGCGGCGGCGGAGCTGCGCGGCCTCGCGCTCTTTGCCTCGCCGTCGAAGGGCAACTGCGCCGCCTGCCACCCGTCTCAGCGAGGTGCGGACGGCCGGCCGCCGCTCTTCACCGACTTCAGCTACGACGCCCTCGGCGTGCCGCGCAACGGCGGGCTGCCGCGCAATGCGGATCCGGACGCCTTCGACCTCGGCCTGTGCGCGTCGCCGCGCGGCGCCGTGCTCGGCGACGCGGCCTGCGGCCGCTTCCGCGTGCCCTCGCTGCGCAACGTGGCGCTCGCGCGGCGGCTCTTCCACAACGGCCGCTTCGCGTCGCTGAAGGAGGCGGTGAGCTTCTACGCGACACGCGACGCCGATCCCGCGCGCTGGTATCCGGCGGGCGCGGACGGTCGCGCCATCGCCTACGACGACCTGCCCGCGGCGCTGCGCGGCAACGTGAACCGCGGCGAGGTGCCGTACGGGCGTCTCGTGCCGACGCTCTCAGAGTCCGAGATCGACGACATCGTCGCGTTCCTCGGCACGCTCACCGACGGCTGGACCCCCCCTTGAAGCCGTCCCGCTCCCGAGGACCCGCGCGATGACCCGTCCCCCTGTACCCCCGACCGCCGCCCGGCTGCGCGCCTTCGCGCTGCGGGCCGGCGTGGCCCTGCTGCCCGCGCTGCTGCCGGCCGGCACTTGCGCGCAGACGGCGCCGGGCGTCGAGGCCCGGCTGCTGGACGAGCTCGCCCGGATGCAGGGAGAACTCGCGCGGCTGCGCGACGAGGTGGAGCGGCTCAAGCGCGACCGCGCGCAGACGGCGCCCGCCGTATCCGCGGCCGACGGCGTGCCGATCGTCACGACCGTGACGATCCCCGCCGCATCCGCGCCCCGTGACATCGCCGCCGAGCGCGCCTCGCCGCTGTCCGTCTTCGGCTACGGCGAGCTCAACTACGCGCGACCCACGCGCGATCCCTCGCAGGCCGTGGCCACCGCGCGGCGCGGCGTGATCGGGCTGGGCTACCGCTTCGACGAGCGCACGCGCGTCGCGATCGAGCTGGAGATCGAGGACGCGATCGCGTCGGCGAGCGACCGCGGCGAAGTCGCCTTCGAGCAGCTCTACGTCGAGCACGACCTGACGCCCTCGCTGTCCGCGAAGGCCGGCCTCTTCCTGCTGCCGGTGGGCTACCTCAACGAGGTGCACGAGCCCACCCGCTACTACGGCGTGACCCGCAACTTCGTCGAGACCGCGATCATCCCGACCACCTGGCGCGAGCTCGGCATCGGTCTGCGCGGCACCACCGACGCGGGCCTGCGCTGGGACGCCGGCCTGGTCACCGGCTTCGACCTCGGCAGGTGGGACGCCGGCACCACCGAGGGCCGCGAGTCGCCGCTGGGCGCGATCCACCAGGAGGGCTCGCAGGCCCGCGCGCGCAGCCTCGCGGCCTACGCGGCGCTCAACTGGAACGGCCGGCCGGGCGTCAACCTGGGCGGCAGCGTCTATGCCGGCGGCGCGGGCCACAAGCAGGCGGACTTCGCCGGCGCCGACGCATCGATCACGCTCGCCGAGGCGCACGCCCGCTGGTCGCCCGGACGGCTCGAGCTCACGGCGCTGTCGGCGGCCGGCCGCTTCCGCAACATCGACGCGCTCAACGCGACCTTCGCCGGGCAGTCCACGCCGATCCCCGCACGCTTCGGCGGCAGCTACGTCCAGGCCGCCTACCGGGCCTGGGACGGCGGCCCGTTGCGGCTCGTGCCCTTCGCGCGCTACGAGCGCTTCGACACCGCGGCGGGCGGCTTCCCCGGCCTGCCCACCGGGCTCGCGCCCGCCACCGACGGCGCGACGCGGGTCTGGACCGCGGGCGCGAGCCTCTACCTGAACCCGCAGGTGGTGCTGAAGCTCGACTACCAGAGGTTCCTCGACCGATCCGCGCTCGATCGTCTGAACCTCGGCGTGGGCTTCCACTTCTGACCGTGCGCAGACCCACGATGCTCGACAAGCGACGGTTCCTCGGGCGGGGCGCACGCCTCGCGGTGGCCGCGGCCGGTTGGCGGTTCGCCGCGCCGGCATTC
>JBAXJZ010000521.1:0-3231 GCA_037137595.1 Burkholderiales bacterium
GGCCGCTGTCGCTCGCCCCGGCGGTGGCGCCGGTGCCGGACGCCGGCGCGCCGCAGCCGCCGACGGCCGAGGGCCCGGCGGGCGGCGACGACGCCTCCGAAGGCGCCCCCCCGGACGGCACGCCGCCTGAAGGCGGCCCGCGCGGCGGTCGTCCGCGCCTGACACGCATCAAGTGACGCGGCGGCGCGGGCCGCCCCGTCCGGCCTACAATGCCGGACGCGTCGACATGCCCTTGTAGCTCAGCCGGTAGAGCAGCGGTTTTGTAAACCGAAGGTCGCGGGTTCGATCCCTGCCGGGGGCACCAGTTCGACGTCCCGACGCGGCCGCGGCCCATGCGGGCGATGCGGCACAATCGCCGGATGAGCCGTTCCATCGTCCGATGCCTCGCGATCGCGCTCTGCGCCGGCGTGCTCGCCGCCTGTGCCGGCACGCCCACGCTGCGCAGCGAGGTGACCCGCTTCCACGCCTGGCAGGCGGCCGAGCCGCTGAGCTACGCGATCCGCACGCCCGAGCCCGCCACCGGCATCCTCGAGCACCGCAGCTACGTGGCGCTGCTGCGCGAGCGGCTGCGTGCGCTGGGCTTCGTCGAGTCGCCCGCGGCCACCGCGCGCTACGCGCTCGAGTTCTCGACCACCCTCGTGCCGGAGGTCCGGCGCTACACCGACTGGAGCTGGCCGGGCGCATGGCCCGGCTATGGCGGCTTCGGGCCGGGACCGTGGCCGGTCCGCCCCGGCGCACCGTACCTGCGCGCCGACCCCGCCTGGGGCCTGCCGCCGGTGCCGATGGCGCGCGACGAGACGGTGGCGCGGCACGAACTGCGCGTGGCCCTCCTCGACACCCGTGCCGGAGATGGGCAGACGGTCTGGGAGGCGCGGGCGACGGCCTACGCGGCGAGCGAAGCCTGGCCGAAGCTCATGCCGGGGCTGGTGGCCTCGGTCTTCTCGGACTTTCCGGGGGAGAGCGGCGCGACGCGCCGCATCGAGGTGCCGTTGCCGCAGCGCTGAGCCGCGGCCCTCGGAGGGCGGGGCGCGCCCGGCGGTCGAGCGCGCCCCGCGACTCCCCGGGCGGTCCGGGGAGGAGGGGTCGGGTCAGCGCGGCTTGCGGGCGCGCGCGTGCAGGTCGGCGTGTTCGCGCAGGCGCGCGGACAGTTCGCCGAGCCGGTCGGTCATCTGTTTGGCGGAGGCCGCCATCGCGAGCATCGACAGGCGCGCGCGCTCCTCGGGCGCCTTGCCGTCGAGCTGCGACTCCAGCCGCTCGAGCATCGCCTTGGCCGCGGCCGCGTGCTCGCCGCCTCGGGCCACCTCGATCGCCAGCAGCGCGCGGCGGCGGGCCTCGAAGGCCTCGGGGTCGCGCTGCGCGAGCGTCGCCCACTCGTCGAAGTCGAACTCGGGGGCTGCGTTGAACTTGATCATCGGTGGAACACTCCGTCCGTCGGGTGAGACACGCCGTTCGATGACCCATTGTCCGCCGTCCATCGGTCGCCCGGCGTGACGTCTTCCACGTATCATCCGCGGCACTCGGAAGCCTCATGTCGACTCCCGCACGAAAGTCCTCCTTTTCCTGGAAGCGCGCCCCGGTCGCCGATCGGCGGGCGATGCTCAAGCTGAGCTCGGGCTCGCTGCGCTGGGACGTGCGCCTGGTGGGCGTGATGACGCGCAGCCGCTTCCTCGTCACCCACCCCATGACCGACGAAGGCAAGCTGGTGTTCGTGCGCGAGGGCGACGGCTTCGGCGTCTCCACCTTCGACGGCTCGGTGATCTGCGCCTTCGACAGCGTGGTGCAGCGGGTGGCGCTCGGCGACGCGCCCGGACTCGAGATGTCGCTTCCGCCGACCGACATGCGCCGGCGCGAGACCGTCCGCCACGCGCGCCGCGCGATCGTGACGCTGCCGTGCTCGGTCCGCTACGGCTCGGGCGAGCACCAGTTGCGCGCGGGCTTCACCGGCGACCTCAGCGAGAGCGGCGCGCAGGTCGCGATCGAGAGGCCGCTGCCGCCGGGGGTCGACTCGGTCGACCTGTCGCTGCGGCTCAACGTGCTCGGCGAGCAGACGACGCTGCAGGTGCGCGCGGAGATCCGGTCGCAGGCGGACGACCCGCGTCCGGAGGTCATCGCGACGCTGCTCGGCCTGCAGTTCGCCGACGTCGACAACCTGTCCCGGCTGTCGCTCGGCCATTTTGTCCGCGAGAAGCTGCTCGCCGAGGCCGACGACCTGTTCGCGGTGATCCGCTGACGCGGGCCTTCGTCGGGCCGCGCCCGGCCCGACGGCCGCCGGGACCCCGGCTCAGGAATCGTCCCGCAGCAGCAGCGACGAGACGGCCGAGCTGACCACGCTGTAGACCAGCGCCGCGAGCACCGCCCACCAGAAGCCGGTGACCTCGAAGCCGCTCAGCATCCGCGACACCAGCCAGAACATCAGGCCGTTGATCAGGAAGAGGAACAGACCGAGCGTCAGCACGGTGATCGGCAGCGTGAGCAGCACCAGCACCGGACGCACGACGAGGTTCAGCAGGCCGAGCACCAGCGCGACCCACAGCGCGGTCCAGAAGCTCGCGACGTGGACCGCAGGGATCAGGTAGGGCAGCAGCAGCAGCACGCCCGCGTTGATCGCCCATCCGAGCAAGAGTCTCATCGCGGTCTCCGGGGGCGGCGCATGCCGCCCGCGATCACTTCACGAGGGTGACCGGCACCTCGGCGAGCGCCGCGACGCGTTGCGCGACCGAACCGATCAGCAGGTCCTTCAGCGCGGTGCGGCCCTTCGAGCCGAGCACGATCAGGTCGGCCTCCTCGGTGGTGGCCGCCTTCGCGATCGCCGGTGCGACCTGACCGCGCAGCACGCGGGTGGTGAAGGTCACCTTCGCCTTGGTCGCGACCTCGACCGCATCCGCCAGCTCGGCCTTGGACTGGTCGTCGAGGAAGGACTTGACCGCCTCCTTGCCGACGAACTGGCTGGCGCCGCGCAGCGCGATGTCGTCGTGGGCGTTGACCAGCACCAGCTCCGCGGAACCGGTCAGCCGGCCCGCCAGCTTGATCGCGTACTTGAGGGCACGCAGCGAGTTCTTCGAGCCGTCGATCGCGACGAGGATCTTCATCGGGGCGGATATCCGGGAGGCCTGGGGATTTCACAATTATCGCACGCGGTCACCCGGGTCCGGCTCGCCCGCCGGAGCCGGGTCCGGTGCGGCCGGCGCGCCGGCCGCCTCGGGCCCCGCGGCGGCGTCGGCCTTCGCGGGG
>JBAXJZ010000522.1:0-3226 GCA_037137595.1 Burkholderiales bacterium
CGGCCGTCCCGCGCCGCGTCCCGCCGACGGCGGTGCGCGTCAGGGTGCTTCGAAGGGCGCGCCCGCGCCCACCGGCGCGCTGCTGCGTCGGATCCCCTGATCCATCGGGCGGACGGCGTCCTGCCGTCCGCAGCGTCCCCTCGGGACACGGGTCGCGCCTACCCCGGCGCGTCGCGTCAGGAGCGCGAGGCGCGCGCCGGGGCGCGGCAGACCGTCGGCGGGCAGGGAAACCGGTAGTAGCGCTCGTTGAGCCACGCGGCGACCGCGTCGATCTCCTCGTCGCGCCATTCGCCGCCCGAGGTCGCGCTCCAGCGGGCGACCTCGGCGCGCAGCGCGACGAAGTCGGTCGCACGGCGGGATTCCCGCTGGTGGACCGAGCGTTCGTGGCAGGCGCCGCAGCGGGTCTCGTAGAGCGCGCGGCCGCGCTCGGCCGTGCCCGGCACGGACTGCGCCGCGACCGGACCCGCCAGCGCGACCAGGGCGGCGGCCGCCAGGGCGGAGCGGCTCGACCGGATCCAGCCGGTCCCACGCGCGTCTGCAGTCATGTCGCCTCCCGGTCGATGTGCCACCCAGCGTACCCCCCGGGACGCGGCGACGCCGGCGCGATCGCGTGTCGATACACTCCCCGGGATGCGCCCGCCGGCTCGGCGGGCGTCCACGGAGGATCACGATGCCGATGACCCGAACGCTCACGGCGCTGCTCGCCGGCATCGCGATGGCCGCCTGCGCGCAGCCGCAGGGCGGCGGCGCCCCCGGCGACCGGCCGTCCGCTGCCGAGGCGCGCTGGACCGTGGGACCGGCCCGGGTCGAGTGTGTCGGCGTCGCGCCCGCGTGGTGCCTGATGGTGCGCGACACGCCCGACGGCCCGTGGCGCCGGCACTTCGGCCCCATCGACGGGCTGCGCTTCGTCCCCGGCGACGAGGTGGACCTCGCGATCCGTTTCGAGCCGATCGCGAACCCCCCGGCCGACGCACCCAACCGCCGCACGGTGGCGGTCCGCGAGCTCGCCCGCCGCACGCTGCCCGGCACGCCGCTGCCGGACGCGCTCGGCGGCACCGCGTGGCGGCTCGCCGAGCTGGGCGGTACGCCGCTGGACGCGTCCGCGCGGGGTCCGGTCACGATGGCCTTCGATGCCGCCGGGCAGGTCGCCGGCTTCGCGGGTGTGAACCGTTACACGTCGCGGGTCGGGGCCGGAGCGGGCTGGATCCGCATCGCGCCCGGCATCACGACCCGGATGGCCGGCCCACCCGAGGCGATGCGGCTGGAGTCCGACGTGCTCGGTCGAGTGCAGGCCGCGGCCCTCTGGCGCATCGACGGCGACCGGCTGAGCCTCTCGGATGCGGACGGACGCCCGCTGATGACGCTGCGGCGCGAGGGCGCCGCCGTCAGCGGCCGCCCGGCCCCCGCCACTGGCGTGCCACCCGCAACGCGGTGAGCGCCATCGAGCCGTAGCGCAGCCACCGCCCGAGGCGCTGGCGGCCGAGCAGCGGCAGGCCGACGGCGATCATCGCGGCCGCGACGCGGCCGGCGGTGCCCGCGGACCTGACGCCGCGCGCTGCCGGCGGCGCGACGCGGTCGCGGATCTCGTGGACCAGCAGCGCGAGCTGCATCCGCTCGAGCGCCGAGCGGGAGACCAGCAGCGCCTTGCGGCGCGAGCGATCGTCGGCGCTCATCGCGGCGTCTTCCCGAAGCGTTCGGCGAGCCAGTCGCGGTCGCGCGCGAATTCGGCGAGCGTCGCGGAGAACGGCCGCTGCTCGCGGCGCGAGGCCTGCGCGAGCCGCCAGCCCGCGGCACCGGCCACCGCCGTCCAGACCACGACGAGGATCGCGAGGCTGCCCCAGCCCAGGCGATCCCAGAGGACGGCCACGACGAGCCCGTTCAGGGCGAGCAGCGCGAACCCGGCGGCGATCGCCGCGACCAGGACCAGCACCAGCCGATCGCGGGCGCGGTCACGCTCCTCGGCGAACTCCAGGGCGGCGAGCTGCACCCGCGTGTCGACGGTGCCCGCGATCGTGGCGGCCAGCCGACCCAGCAGGTCGCGCAGGCCGGCCGGTGCGGCGGCGCCTTCGGCGGCGGCCGCATCGTCGCGCGGGCTCGAACCGTCGGAGGACGGTGCGGCGCCCGGCGCAGCGGCTGCGCCGACGGGCGCCGCGCCCCGATCCGGCGCAGCCGGGTCCCGGGACGCCGCGGACGGTTCGGCCGTGGCCATGCCGCGCTCAGCGGCGGTTCATCAGCAGACCGAGCACGAAGCCGACGAAGGCGGCGATGCCCACGGCCTGCCACGGGTGGTCGTGCACGTAGTCGTCGGTGGCGCGGGCGGCGTTCTTCGCACGGTCGACCGCCTCGCCTTCGAGTTCCTGCAGCCGCAGCTTCGCGTGCAGCAGCTTGGTCTCGACCTGCGAGCGCAGGTCGCGGGCCTTGTCGCCGGTCTCGGACGCGGCGCGCTGGAGGATGTCCTGGGCTTCGGACATCGCGGCGGCGAATTCGTCGGCGATCTTCGCGCGGCTGGACTCGGTGGGCGTGCTCATCGGCGGCTCCTTCTCGAGGGGGGAGGATGTGCCGCGAGTATACCCGCCGGGTCCGTCGGACCTTCGCGCAAAGGGACGTCAGTCCCGCCCTTGCGGGCGGGCCGCGATCAGGCCGGGCGGCCCCGGGCGATCTCGGCGACGATGGCCGCGACCGCGGATTCGAGCGTCTGCGGCGGATGCACGAACTGCAGCCCCACCCGCATCTCGCCCGCGCTCGCGACGCGACGCACGACGCCCGCGTGCACGACCCGCACGGCCAGCGTGAAGTCGGTGCCGTCGGGCAGCGACAGCGTGGCCCGCTCGAACACGCGGCCGACCCAGAACCGGTCGCGCGCGCCCAGCGCGGTCACCGACGCGCCCTGGACACACAGGTCGTGCAGGGGCAGCGCCATCAGCGCGCCGTCGTCGTCGTCGAGGGTGAGCCGCAGGTCCATCGACCGCGGCAGCTGGACGCGGAAGGTGGCGCGCTTCTGCACGCGCGTGACGCTGCTCGGACGCTCCAGGCGCAGCGCCGGCTTGCCGGCGGCCGGACCGACGCGCGTCACCCGCGCCTCGAAGCTGAGCCGGCATTCGGGCAGCCGCAGGTCGATCGCGGCGAGGCTGCCGGGGACCAGCGCGCGTTCGATCACCGGGACGCGCGGCGCGTCGAGCACCGGCTGGCCGTCCTCGGCGAGTTCGCGCAGCGGCGACAGGTAGGT
>JBAXJZ010000523.1:0-3201 GCA_037137595.1 Burkholderiales bacterium
AGCGCATCAAGCGGCTGGGCGAGTCCTCGCAGGAGATCGGCGAGATCGTCGAGCTGATCTCGGACATCACCGAACAGACCAACGTGCTGGCGCTGAACGCCGCGATCCAGGCCGCCTCCGCCGGCGAGGCCGGCCGCGGCTTCACCGTCGTCGCCGAGGAGGTGCAGCGGCTCGCCGAGCGCAGCGCCGAGGCGACCCGCCAGATCTCGTCGCTGATCCGCACGATCCAGTTCGACACCCAGGACGCGGTCGCCGCGATGGAGCGCAGCACGCAGGGCGTGGTGGCCGGCACCCGGCTGTCCGACGACGCCGGCAACGCGCTGGCCGAGATCGGTCGCGTGTCGACGCAGCTCGCCGAGCTGATCGAGGACATCTCGCGGAACACCTCGGACCAGGCCGCGTCGGCCGGCACGGTGGCGCACAGCATCCAGCGGATCCTGCTCGTCACCGAGCAGACCGGGGAAGGCACGCGGCAGACCGCAGGCTCGATCCTCCAGCTGGCGGAACTCGCGCGCGAGCTGAAGAACTCGGTCTCGCGCTTCAGGGTCCAGTGATGACGCGCTCCCCCCTCGATCCGACCGCGTTGTCGTGGTGTCTCGGCGAGATCCGGGAGTCGCTCTCTCGCGCGGAGACCGCGCTCGAGCAGCAGCTCGAAGGCGGCGAGACCGACGGCGGCCGACTGCGCGCGGCGCGCGCCTGGGTGCACCAGGCGCAGGGCGCGCTGCAGATCGTCGACCTCGAGGGCGTCGCGGTGGTGATGCAGGAGGCCGAGGGGCTGCTCGACCGCGCCGAACGCGGCGAACTGCCGTTCGACGCCGAACTGGTCCGTGCGCTGACCCGCGGGTTCGCGTCCACCGTCGAGTACCTCGAGGGCGTGGTCGCCGGGTCGGGCGACTCGCCGGTCGCGCTGTTCCCGCACTACCGCGAGCTGCTCGAGCGGCGCGGCGCCGACCGCATCGAGCCCGCGGACCTGTTCCAGGTCGACCTGTCGATCCGTCCGCCGCGCGGCGAGGCCGGTCCGCCGCTCACGGCCGATCAGACCGCGAAGCTGCGCGGCGCGTTCGAGGCCGGCCTGCTGCGTTTCCTGCGCAATCCGCGCGACGCCGCCGCGCTGGAGGCGATGCACGGCTCGGTCGCACGTTTCCGCGACGCGAACGCCGGCTCGGCCGCTCGCGGTTTCTGGTGGCTGGCCGCCGCCTTCCTCGACGCGCTGCGCGTGCAGGCGCTGCCGGTCGACGTCTACGCGAAGCGGCTGGTGGGCCGCGTGAACCGGCAGGTGGCGCAGTCGCTCGCGGCCGACGGCCCGGTCGCCGACCGGTTGCTGCGCGACCTGCTGTTCATGCTCGCCCGCACCGGCAGCGGCTCGGCGCTCGCCGACGAGGCCCGCAAGCGCTGGCGGCTCTCCGGCACGGTGCCCTCGGACTTCGAGACGCCGCGCTACGGCGTGGTCGACGCGCGGACGCTGCGCGCCGCGCGCGAGGCGACCGCGGCGGCGAAGACCGCCTGGGAGAAATACGTGCGCGGGTCCGCGCAGGACCTGCCGGCCTTCGCGCAGGCCGCGCAGCAGCTCGACGCGGCGGTGTCGCGGCTGCCCTGGCCGGGCCTGCAGAAGCTGTCGTCGGTGCTGGTCGGCCTGCGGCGCGCGCTCGCCGCCGCCGGCTCCGGTCTCGCCGAGGTGCTGTCGCTGGAACTGGCGACCGCGCTGCTCTTCGTCGAGCAGGCGCTCGAGCGCGGCGCGAGGGCCGTCGCCCAGCACGACCGTCGCGCGACCGAGATGGCCGCACGGCTGGACCGGCTCGCCGCGCGGCAGGAGCTCGACGGCAGCCCGCCGCCCGAGTGGCTGGCCGAGCTGTCGCGGGCCGCTCAGGAACGCCTGACCACCGCCGCCTTCGTCGCCGAGATGCAGTCCAACCTGCGCGGCTGCGAGAAGGCGCTCGACGCGTACTTCCGCGACCCGGCCCTGCAGCGCGAGTCGCTCGGCGCGCTCGAGGCGCCGCTGCGCCAGGTCGCGGGCGCGCTGCGCCTGCTCGGTCACGATGACGCGGCCGACGGCGCCGACACGGTGCTGCGGCAGGTCGCGGTCTTCGCCGAGACCGAAGCGCCGGACACGGCCGACTGCCAGCGCGTGGCCGCGAGTCTCGGCGCGATCGGCTTCTTCGTCGAGTCGCTGCGGCAGGCCGATCCGGGCCGGGGCGGCTTCGAGTTCCGGCGCGACGACGATGCGTTCGTCGCCCGGCTCGGCACGCCGGAGCGGGTACGCGACGCGGCGTCGCGCGAGCGCACCGTCGCGGCGGCGCCCGTGCCCGGTCCCGCCACGCCCGCGCCCGATCCTGCGGCCCCCGCGCCCGACCTGGGCGTCCCGGCGCTCGACCTGGGCGTCCCCGCGCTCGACCTGGGCGTCCCCTCGCCCCGGTCGGCGCCGCTCGATTCGGCCCCGATCGAGTTCGGCGCCGATGCGCAGACCGGCACGGATCCGGACCTCGAGCCCCCGATGCTCGCGCCGCTGACGATCGTGCTGCGGACGCCCGCCGGACCGGCCGACGAGCCGCCCTCGGCCGGCGCGCCGCCGACGCAGCCGGATGCGATCGAGTTCGTGTCGATGGGCGAGTCCGATCGGCCGGCCGCCGGCGGGCCGGCGATCGAGTCGATCGAGTTCACCGAGGCGCCGCTCGGCCTCGCCGGCGACAACGCGGCCGACGGCCTGTCGCTCGACGGCCTGTCGGTGGACTTCGGCGACGCGGCGTCGTTCGACGTCGCCGAGTTCGACGGGACCGCGCCGGACGGCACGGCGCTCGATGCCGCCGCGCCCGGCGCGCCGGCGTTCGATCCGCCGTCCCGGGACACCGCGTCGCCGGGCCGTGATGCCGCGATCGACGACGACGACGCCTTCCCCGGCGTCGACCTGGACTTCGACCTGGAGTTGCCCGATCCAGAGGCCGAGGCCGATACCGACCTCGATGCCGACGCCGACACCGACACGGACACCGTCGAGATCGACGCGGCTCCTTCGCTCGAGGCCCTGCTCGACGATCGTCGCGCGCAGCTGCCCCGCCTGCACGACGCGCTGCGGGCCGCGCCGACCGACGCCGGTCGCCGCGCCGCGCTGCTCGACGCGCTGCGTACGATCCGCGACGAGGCCATGCTGCTCGACGACGGCGCGCTGCGCGGCGCCGCGGCCGACGCGCTCGGGCGGCTCGAGGG
>JBAXJZ010000524.1:0-3194 GCA_037137595.1 Burkholderiales bacterium
CGCGGCGCCAGCGGCCCGGCGCGCCACAGCAGGAAGGCCGCGATCCCCACGTTCAGCAGGTTCCACGCGATCCCGTTGACGAAGGCGGCGCGGTAGGAGCCGGTCCAATCGAAGATCTGGCCCGACATCCAGCCGCCCAGTGCCATGCCGACCAGCGTGGCGGTGATCACCACGCTCACGCGCCGGCCCGCCTCCTGCGGCGGGAAGTGCTCGCGCACCACCAGCGCGTAGGACGGCACGATGCCGCCCTGGAACAGGCCGAACATGGCCGACACCACGTACAGCGAGACCATGCCGTCGAACGGCAGGAACAGCACCAGCGCGATCGTCTGCAGCACCGAGCCGAGCAGCAGCGTGCGCAGCCCGCCGATGCGGTCGGCGATGACCCCCGAGATGAGCCGGCTGACGATGCCCGAACCGAGCATCAGCGCGAGCATCTCGGCGCCGCGCGCCGCGCCGTAGCCGAGGTCCACGCAGTAGGCGACGATGTGCACCTGCGGCATCGCCATCGCGACGCAGCAGGACACGCCGGCGACCACCAGCAGCCACTGCAGCCCGCCGGGCGACAGGCCGAGCGGGCGCGCGAAGTCGACGCCCTTCGCCGCGATCGGCCGTCCCGAGGGCGCCGATCCGGCGGGCGCGAGCGCGGGCGGCCGGCGCCGCAGCATCAGTGCGAGCGGCAGCATCGCGGCCGTGCAGAACAGGCCGATGCCCACGTAGGTCGTGCGCCAGCCGACGGTCTCGATGAAGTGCTGGGCGAGCGGCGGCCAGATCGCGCCGCCCAGGTAGTTGCCGCCCGCGCAGATCGCGACCGCGATGCCGCGCCGCTTGTCGAACCACAGCGTGGTGTCGGCGATCAGCGGCGAGAAGCCGGCCGAGGTGCCGAGCGCGCCGATCAGCAGGCCCTGCGCGAAGCCGAAGAGCGCCAGGCCCGGCGCGACGCCCGCGAGCACGAAGCCGGTGCCGAGGCCGATCGCCCCGATCGTGCTGGGCACCGCGACGCCGTACCGGTCGGCGAGCCGGCCCATCAGCAGGCCGCCCGCGCCGAAGCCGATCATCGTCGCGGTGTAGGGCATCGACGCGGCCGCGCGGTCGACGCCGAAGTCGGCCTGGATCGCCGGCAGCACCACGCTCACCACGTACATGCCGCTGGCGCCGAGCGTCATCAGCCCGAGCACCACGCACAGCCGCAGCCACGCGTAGCGCGAATCGGGACCGTACGGGTCGGCCCCCGCGGGCAGCGCTCCGGGTGCGCCGCTCAATGCACGGTCCCCGCGCCGTGGCACTGCTTGAACTTCTTCCCGCTGCCGCAGGGGCAGGGATCGTTGCGGCCGACCTTGTCGCCGTCGCGCCGGACCGTGGCCGGCGCGAGCGCGCGTTCGCGCGCCTCGCGGAAGAAGTCGTAGACGTCCTGCACGCCGTCGAGCATCTCGTGGATCACCGACTCGCGCTCGTCGTCGGCGATCGGCTCGAAGGGCTCGTCGTCGTCATCCGCGCGCGGCGCACCGGCGCGCGACGCGGGCGGCGGCGCGCCGCGCGACGGGGCGTCGTCCTCGTCCTCGTCGTCCTGCTGCGCGTCGGCGACCAGCCGCATCAGCGGGTCGAGCGCGTCGGCGTAGTCGTCGTCGTCGTCGAGCGCCGTCCAGGCGTCCGGACGCAGCGACATCCCGCGCGCGAAGCCGATCGCCCACGCGTTGCCCCAGGCGACGCCGTCCTCGTCGTAGGCCAGCACCGGCGAGAAGCCCTGGCCGTCGTAGAGCATCGTCGCGACCGCCGCGCGGTGGCGATCGACGAGCTTGAGCAGCGACGCGTCCTCGCCTTCGCCGCGCAGCGCGGCGCGGGCTCGCGCCGAGTCGCCGAGGACCATCGGCAGCCACTCCTCGCGGGGGACCGGCTCGGGGCAGCAGGCGAGCGCGGCGAAGAAGCCGTCGAGCTCCTCGACGACCATCGAGTCGTCGGGGTCGATCGCGGCCAGGCTCGACTCGAGCGTTTCGATCTCGGCGTCCGACAGCGGACGGTCGTGGCTGGGGATGTTCATCCCCGGTATCGTACAGGCCCCCCGACGAGACTCCCGAAGGAGCGTTCCGATGACTCAAGACAGGCTGCCCTCCGTGATCGGCGGAGACCCGTCCCGCGCGGCCGGCCGGCTCGCCGGCAAGCGAGCGATCGTCACCGGCGCGGGCAGCGGCATCGGCCGCGCGTCGGCCCGGCTGTTCGCGGCCGAGGGCGCGGCCGTGCTGGTGGTGGACCGCTCGGCCGCGGCCGTCGGGCAGACCGCGGCGATGATCCGCGAGGCCGGCGGCACGGCGATCGCGCAGGCCGCCGACGCGGGCTCGGACGCCGACGTCGCGGCCTTCGTGGCCCGCGCGGTCCGCGAGCTGGGCGGGCTGGACGTGCTCTACGCGAACGCCGGCATCAGCGGCGGCGACGTGCCGCTGCCCGAGCAGACGGTCGAGCTCTGGCAGGAGGTGCTGCGGGTCAACCTGATCGGCCCCTTCCTCGCGGTGAAGCACGCAGGCGCGCACATGGTCGCGCAGGGGCGCGGGTCGATCGTCTGCACGGCCTCGGTCGCGGGCCTGCGGGCGAACGCCGGCGGCAATCCGTACAGCGCGAGCAAGGCCGGCGTGGTCAGCCTCGTGCAGACCTCGGCGAACTCGTTCTGGGGCACGGGCGTGCGCATCAACGCGATCTGCCCGGGGCTGATCGAGACGGGGATGACGAAGCCGATCTTCGACGCGGCGCGGGCCGGCGGCAACGAGGACAAGCTCGGCCAGATCAACCCGCTGCAGCGCTACGGGCTGCCGCAGGAGATCGCCGCGGCGGCGCTGTTCCTCGCGAGCGACGAGTCCTCGTACGTGAACGGGCAGGCGCTGGCGGTCGACGGCGGACTCACCAGCACGCTGCCGTTCAAGCGGCGGGTGCGGTAGCGCGCCCGCGCTCACTCCCGCTCGGGTCGCCCGAAGACCTGGACCTCGGAGAGCGACAGGTAGTCGGTCCCGGTGAGCTGCACCCTCGCATAGCGCGCACGGGCCACGCCGCCGGCGGGCGCCATCCCGGCCCACCTTCCCACGGTACCGGGCACGCGCATCGCCACGACGCCCGGATCGGCCGCGAGCTGCGCCGGCGACCGATCGCCCATGTCGGTCTCCGACAGGAACACGTAGAGGTTCCCGAGCCGCTCGCTGCAGCAGTCG
>JBAXJZ010000525.1:0-3194 GCA_037137595.1 Burkholderiales bacterium
GGACATGCGCTTCCAGGAGCTGATGCCCGACGTGCTGCACTGGCTGGGCATCCGGCGGATCCACCGGCTGGTGTCGATGAGCAACATGAAGTTCGACGCGATCACCGGCTCGGGCATCGCGGTCGACGAGCGCATCCCGATCCCGGACGGGCTGATCCCGGCCGACGCGCAGGTGGAGATGCAGGCGAAGATGGCCGCCGGCTACTTCACCGAGGGCGCTGCGCCGGCGGCGGACGCGCTGGCCTCGACCAAGGGTCGCGGCCTGTGAGCGTGGTGCGCGGCGACGCGGCGCCGTCGTCAGCGGCCGCGCTCCCCGGCGCGGTCACGCTGCTGTCGACGGTCGCGGTCCGCGAGCGCTGCGGCCGGATCCTCGAGGCAGCGCGCGCAGGCTGCGCGCGCTGGTTCGAACTCGACGAGGCCCGGCTGGACGACGCGGCGGATCTCGTCGCCGCGGTGACCCGCCGCCGCTACCCCGACCTGCGCGTGCCCTACCACAGCCGCTGGCGGCATTTCGAGGCCGGCGGCGCCGACCGGGTCGCGGCGATGGAGGCCGCGGCGGGCGCTTCGCTCGCCGACCCGGCCGAGCGCGCGCGCGCGAGGATCGACCTCGCGGTGGTGTCGGTGCTGCTCGACGCCGGCGCCGGCGCCGCCTGGCGCTTCGAGGACCGCGCGAGCGGCACGACCCTGGGCCGCTCCGAGGGCTTGGGCGTGGCGAGCCTGCGTGCGTTCGAGACCGGGCTGTTCTCGTCGGACCCGCGACATCCGTGGCGGGCCGACGCGGCCGGCCTCGCGCGCGTCGACGCGGCGGCGCTCGGCGCCGCGTTCCAGGTCTCGGCCGCGAACCCGCTGGTGGGCCTGGACGGCCGCGTCGCGCTGCTGCGCCGGCTGGGCGAGGCGCTCGCGGCGCGCCCCGAGGTCTTCGGCGCGGCCGCGCGACCGGGCGGCCTCTTCGACGCGCTGCGGCCCGACGGGGCGGCGCGCCTCGCCGCGCACGACCTGCTGGTCGCGCTGCTGACCACGCTGGGCGGCATCTGGCCGCAGGGCGCGCGGATCGGCGGCCTCGCTGTCGGCGACGCCTGGCGTCATCCGCTCGCGGGCGGCGAGGGCGAGACCGCGGGCTGGGTGCCGTTCCACAAGCTCTCGCAGTGGCTCTGCTACTCGCTGCTCGAGCCCTTCGAGTCGGCCGGCGTCGCCGTCGACGGGCTCGACGCGCTGACCGGTCTCGCCGAGTACCGCAACGGCGGGCTGCTGGTCGACGCGGGCGTGCTGCGGCCCCGCGACCCGTCGGCCTTCGCCTCGCCGCTGCCGCCCGGCGCCGAGCCGGTCGTCGAATGGCGGGCACTGACCGTCGCGCTCGTCGACGCGCTCGCGCCGAAGGTCCGCGCGCGGCTGGGCGCCGACGCGCGGGCGATGCCGCTCGCCGCGGTACTCGAGGGCGGCACCTGGGCCGCCGGCCGCGAACTCGCCGCGGCGCGGCGCGGCGGCGAGCCGCCGTTCGCGATCGCCAGCGACGGCACCGTCTTCTGAACCCACCCACCGACCGAACCGGAGGCTCCCGATGGATGCGGGCGTGCACGTGATCGACCATCCGCTGGTGCAGCACAAGCTGACGCTGATGCGGCGCAAGGAGACCAGCACCAACAGCTTCCGCAGGCTGCTCTCGGAGCTGTCGATGCTGCTGGCCTACGAGGTCACCCGCGACATGCCGATGCACGAGGTGGAGATCGAGACGCCACTCGAGACCATGACCTCGCGGCTGATCGACGGCAAGAAGACGGTGTTCGTGTCGATCATGCGCGCCGGCGCCGGCATCCTCGACGGCATGCTGCAGGTGATCCCGGGCGCGCGGATCGCGCACATCGGGCTCTACCGCGATCCGAAGACGATGGTCGCGGTCGAGTACTACTTCAAGGTCCCGGCCGACATGCAGGACCGCGACGCGATCGTCGTCGACCCGATGCTCGCGACCGGCAACTCGGCGGTGGCCGCGGTCGACCGGCTGAAGGAGACGCGGCCGAAGTCGATCCGCTTCGTCTGCCTGCTGGCCGCACCCGAGGGCCTCGCGCACTTCCGCGCGGCGCACCCGGACGTGCCGGTCTACACCGCGGCGATCGATCGCGAGCTCGACGGGCACGGCTACATCCTGCCGGGGCTGGGCGACGCGGGCGACCGGCTGTTCGGGACGAAGTAGCGGCGGCGGGCACGGGCCCGCGTCCCGCCGCGCCTCAGGCGAGACCGTTCGCGCGCAGCCCGTCCGCGAGCAGCGCGGCGAGCCCGATCCGGTTCGTCGGATGGGCGAGCGAGTCGGTGCTCCAGAGCCGCGCGAGCCCGGCGGACCGCAGGTGGGCGAGGTCGTCGTCCGAGCAGAGCGCATGCGTGACGACCGCGTCGACGGCCGTCGCGCCGGCGTCCAGGCAGACCCGCGCCGCCTGCGCGAGCGTGCGGCCGCTCGACGCGATGTCGTCGACCAGCACCACCGGCCGGCCGGCGAGCGCCGGTCCGCCGGCGGCCACGACATCGACCTCGCGGTCGCCGCGTCGGGTCTTCACGAACACCGCGTGCGGCGCACCGGCCGCGCGGGCGACCGCGGCCGCCCACTGCTCGGATTCCGCGTCCGGGCCGACGACCACCGCGCCCGGCGCCTGGGCGGCGACGAAGGCGCCGATCGGGCCGGCCGCCGTCAGCGCGATCACGCGGGCGCCGCCGGTCACCGCCTCCTCGAGCCGCGAGATCCGGTGCAGGTGCGGGTCGACCGTCACCACCGCGTCGAACAGGCCGCCGAGGAAGGCGCCGACGATGCGCTGGCTGACCGCCTCGCCGGGCCGGAACTCGAGGTCCTGCCGCATGTAGCAGAGGTAGGGCGCGACCAGGGTCAGCGCGGTCACGCCGTGTGCCCGCGCGGTCCGCGACGCGAGCAGCAGCTCGACCAGCCGCGCGTCGGGCGAGCCCAGCGACGCGTAGAGCAGCACCGCGGGCGGCAGCGGCACCGGCAGCCGCAGGAGCGACTCGCCGTCGGGGAAGCGGCGCGTCTCGATCGGCGCGTGCGCGAGCCCGAGCGCACCGGCCAGCCGCATCGCCGGCTCGGCCTGGTCGGCGAAGTGAAGCAGCAGCGGGGCAGGGGCCATGGCGGTCCTCAGGCTGCTGCTGCTCGGGCTGCAGCTCAAGGCCCGCCAGGAGGGGCTGGCCACACCGGT
>JBAXJZ010000526.1:0-3193 GCA_037137595.1 Burkholderiales bacterium
ACCCGGGCATCGCCGCCTTCCTCGGCCACTGGTGGTCGATCCGCCCGCCGAAGGACCTGCAGGGCTACATGCAGGCCTTCGTCGAGCGCGACGACCTGCTGCGCCGCTGGCAGCTGTTCTTAGAGACCTGGCCGATCGTGGTGATGCCGGCGTCGGTCGAGCGCCCCGTCCCGGCGGGCGTCGACGTGCAGGGCGAGGCCGGCGCGCGGCGGATGCTCGACGCGCTCTACTTCCAGCTGATGCTGCCCACGCTCGGCCTGCCCGGCCTCGCGGTGCCGGTGGGCATGGACGGGGACCTGCCGATGGGCGTGCAGGTGTTCGGCGCGCGCTGGCGCGAGGACCTGCTGCTCGATGCCGGCGAGGTCATCGAGGCGCACGAGGGCGTGCGCACACCGATCGACCCGCGCTGACCGCGGCGGCCGCAGGCCTAAGCCCGAGTCCCGCGAGGCATCGGCTACCATCGACCGATGGCATCACGTTCCCCGCGTCGGTCCGCGTCCGCACCGGAGGCCCGACCCACGAAACACCCCGCGGCGCGCCGGCCCGCGCCGGCACCAGCCAGGCCCCTCGACGACGAGGCGTCCGACCCCGTCCGCGCGATCCTCGACGCCGCGGGCACCCTGCTCGACGAGCAGGGCATGGAGGGGCTCAACACCACCGCGGTCGCGTCGCGCGCCGGCGTCAGCACGGCCACGCTCTACCGCCACTTCCCCGACAAGCACGCGGTGCTCCACGCGCTGGTCCATGCGATCCAGGAGGAGCGGGCCGCGGCGATCAAGCAGGTCTACCGGCGCGTGGGCAGCGAGCCCGACTGGCGCGAGCCGCTGCGCGAGGCGACCCGCACGCTCTACCGGATGCGGCTCGGGCGGCCCGGCGGCCGCTCGACCCGACGCGCGCTGCAGACCTCGGCCGAGCTGTGGCAGTGGGACCTGCAGCAGAACGAGGAGGTCGCCGCGGCGCTGGCGAGCGCGCTGCGCCGGCGCAACCCCGCGCTCGGCCGGAGCGCCGCCGCCCGGATCGCGCTGGTCACGGTCACCGCATCGATCGCGGTCCTCGACCTCGCCTGCCTCGACGACCGGCGCGGCCCCGCGATCGTCGAGGAAGGCATCGCGATGCGCGAGGCCTATCTGGCGAGCTTCCTGGACTGACCGGTCCGGTGCCGCGTCCGCCCGTTCGGTACGCGGGCACGCGGCCCCGGCGGACGGCGATCCGGTAGCATCCGCGGATCGAGCCGGCGCGGCAGGCCGGCCGCTTCCCAGGAGACCGCGATGACGACGCCCGCCCCGTCCTACGACCACGGCACCAGCGACGCCAAGCTGATCGGCGAGACGATCGGCTCCGCCTTCGACCGCACGGTCGCCCGCTACCCCGAGCGCGAGGCGCTCGTCGTCCGCCACCAGGGCGTGCGCTGGACCTGGGCCGAACTCGGCCGCCGCGTCGACGCGCTTGCCGCCGGCCTGCTGGCGATCGGCCTGGAGCCCGGCGACCGGATCGGCATCTGGGCGCCGAACTGCTCGGAATGGACGCTGACGCAGTTCGCGACCGCGAAGGCCGGCCTGATCCTGGTCAACATCAACCCGGCCTACCGCAGCGCCGAGCTGGAATACGCGCTCAACAAGGTCGAGTGCAAGGCGCTGGTGATGGCGCCGGCGCTGAAGACCAGCGACTACATCGGGATCGTCAACGGCCTCGTGCCCGAGCTGGCGTCGGCCGTGCCCGGCGCGCTCGCGTCGAAGGCCCTGCCCCACCTGCGCACCGTCGTGCGGCTCGGCACCGAGCGCACGCCCGGCATGCTGAACTTCGACGACGTGCCGGCCCGCGGCGGCGAGACCGAGCGTGCGCGGCTCGCCGAGCTCGCCGGTCGCCTGCAGTTCGACGACCCGATCAACATCCAGTTCACCTCGGGCACCACCGGCTTCCCGAAGGGCGCGACCCTCACGCACCAGAACATCCTCAACAACGGCTACTTCGTCGGCGAGGCGATCCGCCTCACGCACGAGGACCGGCTGTGCATCCCGGTGCCGCTCTACCACTGCTTCGGCATGGTGATGGGCAACCTCGGCTGCGTGACCCACGGCGCGACGATGGTCTATCCGAACGACGCGTTCGATCCGCTGACCGTGCTGCAGGCGGTCTCCGAGGAGCGCTGCACCGCGCTCTACGGCGTGCCGACGATGTTCATCGCCGAGCTGGACCATCCGCGCTTCGCCGAGTTCGACCTCTCCTCGCTGCGCACCGGCATCATGGCCGGCTCGCCCTGCCCGATCGAGGTGATGAAGCGCGTGCAGGCGCAGATGAACATGAAGCAGGTGACCATCGCCTACGGCATGACCGAGACCTCGCCGGTGTCCACGCAGAGCTCGGTCGACGACCCGCTCGAGCGGCGCGTGTCGACCGTGGGCCGCGTGCAGCCGCACATCGAGGTCAAGATCGTCGACACCGAGGGCCGGATCGTGCCGCGCGGCGTCACCGGCGAATTCTGCACCCGCGGCTATTCGGTGATGCGCGGCTACTGGAACGACGAGGCGAAGACCCGCGAGGCGATCGACGCCGGCGGCTGGATGCACACCGGCGACCTGGCGACGATGGACGACGAGGGCTACGTCAACATCGTCGGGCGGCTCAAGGACATGGTCATCCGCGGCGGCGAGAACGTCTATCCGCGCGAGATCGAGGAGTTCCTCTACCGGCACCCGAAGGTGCAGGACGTGCAGGTGATCGGCGTGCCCGACCCGAGGTACGGCGAGGAGCTGTGCGCGTGGATCAAGCTGCGCGAGGGCCAGCAGGCCACCGCCGACGAGATCCGCGACTTCTGCCGCGGCCAGATCGCGCACTACAAGGTGCCGCGCCACATCCGCTTCGTCGATGCGTTCCCGATGACCATCACCGGAAAGGTCCAGAAGTTCGTGATGCGCAAGGAGACGATCGAGGCGCTCGGGCTGACCGAGCAGAAGACGGCATGAACGCGCCCCGGGTCGCTCGCGCGCTGCTCGCCGCGCTCGGCACGGCGCTCGCCGGTGAGGCGGGCGCGCAGCAGACGGTCCGTGAACTGATGGACGCCGGCGGACGGATGGCGGCGCCGGCGGAACTGCGGGCGCTGCTCGGGGCCGCCTCCACGGCGGGCCCGGCCGCGGGCGGCGCGACGGGCGGCGGCGCGGCGGGCGGCGCGTCCTCCGCCGCGCGTGTCGACGAG
>JBAXJZ010000527.1:0-3187 GCA_037137595.1 Burkholderiales bacterium
CACGCTGTGGCGCGGCGAGTCGATGGACCTCGGACTCGCGGTCGAAGGGCTGTGCGCGGCGCAGTCGCGCGCCGGAACCCGCCGACCCGGCCTGCCGTGAAGGACCCTCCGCTGAACGGCCGCCCCGCGACAGGCCATCCGGACTCGCCTCAGGCACGCACCGCACAGGCGGGCTGACGTTCGACCGGAGCAGCCCGCGCTCGAGACGGGATGTCCGCCCCGATGCATCCGGGCGGGTCGGCGACATGATGCCGCGCGGACACAACGCTTGGCGACACGAAACGCCATGACGCCATGACGCCATGACGCCGTGACGCCGTGACGCCGTGACGCCGTGACGCCATGACGGTTCCCGCCTCCGGCGTCACCCGATGACGTTCGCCTCCATCACCCGTCGCCCCTCGCGGAGCCGCGCCACCGACAGGTCCGACAGGTCCAGCGTCCGCCATCCCCCGTGCAGCACGCATTCCGCCACGCCGCGACCGGCCGCCGGCGCCTGCTGCATGCCGTGCCCGGAGAACCCGGTGGCCGCATGCAGGTTCGGCAGCTCGGGCCACGGTCCGAGCAGCGCGTTGTGGTCCCAGAGGTTCATCTCGTAGTAGCCTGCCCAAGCGCGCTCGATGCGCAGGGCCTCGAAGGCCGGCACGCGCCGTGCGAACGCAGTCCACAGCGCCTCGTCGAACTCGGCCAGGTTCGGTTCGAGCGGCAGGTCGTCGGTATCGGGGTCGGGCGTCGTGCCGCCGATGAAGGTGCGCGCCTCGCGGGCGCGGCCCTCGGGGCGGAACCAGAAGCCGCTCGGGTCGATGACCAGCGGGCAGTCGGTGAGGGGCGTCGGGCACGAGAACACGAACACCGTCCGCCGGCGTGCGTGGACCGGCAGCACGAGGCCGGCGCTGGCCGCGACGGACCGAGACCATGCGCCAGCGGCGAGGACCGCGTGTCCGCAGGCGATGCGCGAACCGTCGGCCAGCCGCAGCGCGACCACGCGGCGCGCGTCGCCGTCGCCCGCGGTCTCGATCGACGCCACCTCGCCGCGGATCAGCCGCGCACCCTGCGCCCGCGCGCGACGCAGCATCGCCGCGTGCAGCGCGGGACCGTCGAACCAGCCTTCGACGCCCGCACCGAGCGCGCCGAGCTCGAGGTCATCGGTGGCGAGCCAGGGAAAGCGAGCCGCGAGCGCGGACGCGTCGAGCAGCTCGATCGGCGCGTCGTGCGCGCGCTGCACGGCGTTCTGCGCGCGCAGGCCCGCGGACTGCGACGCATCGGCAAGGTACAGGTAGCCGGGCTCGGTGAGCCCCACGGCCGGCGCGTCGCCGTCGACCTCGAGCAGCGACGCGGCCTCGCGCAGGAACGCCAGCCCGAACTGCGACATCCGGATGTTCACCGGGGTGGAGAACTGCTGCCGGATCGAACTGGCCGAGCGTTGCGACGACGCCTGCGCGAAGCCGGTGTCCCGCTCGACGAGCGCCACCGACAGCCCCGGCGACAGGCGCGTCAGCCAGTAGGCGACCGACGCGCCGGCGATGCCGGCCCCCACGATCGCCACGTCGACCCGCCGGACCCCATCGCCCACGCCCCCCGCGCCCGTCCCCCCGACGCCCACGACGCTCACCGCCCCGCTCCTTCCGCCACCGCACGGTCGTACACCAGCCGCGCCGCCACCGCGTCCTCCACCGCCTGCCCCAGCGCCTTGAACACCACGGTCGAGCCCGCCGGCGGCCGGGGCGCGGTGCCCGCGAGGATCTCGCCGATCTCGGCCGTCACCGTCGCGCCCGACAGGATCACGTCGCCCGCCTCGTGCTCGGCCGAGTGGCGGCTGTCGGCGATCACCACGGCGGCGCGCATCGCGTCGTCGTCGAGTTCACGCCAGGTCGGCCGCGGCGCGCCTACCGCGGCCACGAACGCACCGGGCTTCAGCCACGCGCCGCGCAGCACCGGCTCGGATGCGTTGGTCACCGTGCACACCACGTCGGCGCCGCGCACCGCATCCTCGGCGCTCGCGCACGCCACGGCGCCGACGTCGGCGGCGCAACGCGCGACGTTCGCCGGGTCGCGGCTCCAGACGCGGATCTCGGTCACCGGCCGCACCGCCCTGAGCGCGAGCGCGTGGCTGCGGGCGAGCGCACCGCTGCCCAGCATCGCGACGACCTTGGGCCCGGCGGGCGCGATCGCGTCGACCGCCACCGCCGTCACCGCCGCGGTGCGCAGCTCGGTGAGCCAGGTGCCGTCCATCGTCGCGAGGGTGCGGCCGGTGGACGGGTCCATCAGCACCACGGTCGCAAGGAGCGTCGGCAGGCCGCGCGCCGGATTGCCGGGGATCAGCGTGATCAGCTTCGTGGCGAGCGCGTCCGAGGTCAGCGCGGGCTTGAGGAAGAACAGCCCCTGCTCGGCGGGCACTTCCATCACCGTGCGCAGCGGCTGGACGACGCGGCCGGCCGACAGGTCGACGAGCGCGCGCCGCATCGCGGGCAGCAGCGCGTCGAGATCGAGCAGCCGACGCACGTCGGCGTCGTCGAAATGCAGCGCGGTCACGGCGGATCTCCTCGGTCGGGCGGCGGAGGGCGCAGCCTAGCGCAAGACGGGACGCTCCCGCGCGCCGGCTAGAATCGCCGGATGGATTCCGCACCGGCCGAGACCCTCCACGCGCCCGCGGCCGGCCTCGCGGTCGAGCTCGCCGGCGAACGCGTGCGGCTGCTCCCGCAGCGCGCGCTGTGGTGGCCGTCGGCCGCCACGGTCTTCGTCGCCGACGTGCACCTCGGCAAGGCCGAGACCTTCCGCGCGCTCGGCGTGCCGGTCCCCGCCGGCCCCACGGAACTCACGCTGCGCCGGCTGGGCGCGCTGGTCGACGGCTGCGCCGCCCGGCGCCTCGTCGTGCTCGGCGACCTGCTGCACGCCCGCACCGCGCACGAGCCCGCGACGCTGTCCGCGCTGCGGGCCTGGCGCCGCGAGCGCGCGTCGCTGGACTGCGTGCTGGTCCGCGGCAACCACGACGATCGGGCGGGCGACCCGCCGCCCGACCTCGGCATCCGCGTGGTGGACGCGCCGTCGCCGCTCGGACCGTTCGCGCTGTGCCACGAGCCCGAGGACGACGCGCGGTCCGTGCCAGGCCCGCGCCGCGAGACGGCGATCGACCCCGCGTCCGGCCCGCGCCGCGAGACGGCGATCGACCCCGCGTCCGGCCCGCCCC
>JBAXJZ010000528.1:0-3170 GCA_037137595.1 Burkholderiales bacterium
CAGTCGATCTCGGCGCGGTCGAGCGTGCCGGCGATCGCGTGCTCGAAGACCTCGGTGAGGTCGCTCTTGATCCGCGCCATGATCGGCTGGGTCTCGGGGTCGCCCAGCCGGCAGTTGAACTCGATGGTCTTGGCGCGGCCCTGCGCGTCGATCATCAGGCCGGCGTAGAGGAAGCCGGTGTAGGGGATGCCGTCGGCGGCCATGCCCTGCACGGTGGGCATGATGATCTCGCGCAGCACCCGCGCATGGACCTCCGGCGTGACCACCGGCGCGGGCGAGTAGGCGCCCATGCCGCCGGTGTTCGGGCCGACGTCGCCGTCCTTCAGCCGCTTGTGGTCCTGGCTGGAGGCGAGCGCGAGCACGTTCCGGCCGTCGCACAGCACGATGAAGCTGGCTTCCTCGCCCTGCAGGAAGTCCTCGATCACCACCCGTGCGCCGGCCGAACCCATCCGGTTGCCGACCAGCATGTCGTCGATCGCGGCGTGCGCCTCGTCGAGGGTCTGCGCGACGATCACGCCCTTGCCGGCGGCCAGGCCGTCGGCCTTGATGACGATCGGCGCGCCCTGGGCGTCCACGTGCGCGTGCGCCGCGGCGGCGTCGGTGAAGGTGGCGTAGTCGGCGGTGGGGATGCCGTGGCGCTTCATGAACGCCTTGGCGAAGTCCTTGGACGATTCCAGCTGCGCGGCCGCCTGCGTGGGCCCGAAGATCTTCAGGCCCTTCGAGCGGAACAGGTCGACGATGCCCGCGGCCAGCGGCGCCTCGGGCCCCACCACGGTGAAGGCCACGCCCTCGCGCTCGGCGAACGCCGCGAGCGTCTCGAGGTTGGTGATCGGGACGTTCTGCAGGTTGCGCTCGCGCGCGGTGCCGCCGTTGCCCGGGGCCACGTAGACCACCTGCACCCGGCCGGACTGCGCGAGCCGCCACGCGATCGCGTGCTCGCGCCCACCCGAGCCGACGACGAGGATCTTCATGCGGGCAGCACCGCGTTCGTGAAGACCTCCTGGACGTCGTCCAGGTTCTCGATCACGTCGAGCAGCTTCTGCATCCGCGCGGCGTCCTCGCCCTCGAGCGCGGCCTCGGTCATCGGCTTCATCGTGATCTCGGCGACCTCGGCCTTCAGGCCGGCCGCCTCGAGCGCGGCCTTGACCTGGGCGAAGTCGTTCGCCGCGCAGATCACCTCGATGGAGCCGTCCTCGTCGCTGGCGACGTCCTCGGCGCCGGCGTCGATCGCGACCTCCATCACCTTGTCCTCGGAGGTGCCCGGCGCGAACACGAACTGGCCGCAGTGCTTGAACAGGAAGGCCACCGAGCCGTCGGTGCCGAGGTTGCCGCCGTACTTGGAGAACGCGTGCCGGACCTCGGCCACCGTGCGGGTGCGGTTGTCGGTCATCACGTCGACGATGACCGCCGCGCCGGCGATGCCGTAGCCCTCGTAGCGGATCTCCTCGTAGTTCACGCCCTCGAGGCCGCCCACACCCTTCTGGATCGCACGGTTGACCGTGTCCTTGGGCATGTTGGCGTCAGAGGCCTTCTCCACCGCCAGCCGCAGCCGGGGGTTGGAGCCGGCATCGCCGCCACCGAGCTTCGCCGCGACCGTGATCTCCTTGATCAGGCGAGTGAAGAGCTTGCCGCGCTTCTCGTCCTGGCGGCCCTTTCTGTGCTGGATGTTGGCCCACTTGGAATGCCCGGCCATGACTCGATCAACCCCGTGCTGGATGGTGCCGGCGCGCATGACCGCGAAGGAGCCGCGGCGCCGACGGGGGTTCACCCCCCGAAACTTGCCGGCCCCGACCCGACATGCTGCAATGCCGACGAAGGAAACGGACATTTTAACATCGGAGCCCTGATGCCCGAGCCGCTCGTCATCGCCCGCCACGCCGACACCGACCTCGGTCTGCTGCCGGCGCTCGCCAACCGCCACGGGCTGATCACCGGCGCCACCGGCACCGGCAAGACCGTGACCCTGCAGGTCCTGGCCGAACGGTTCTCCAGCATCGGCGTGCCGGTGTTCATGGCCGACGTCAAGGGCGACCTCACCGGCCTGTCCCAGCCGGGGGTGATGAGCCCGAAGCTGAAGGATCGGCTCGAGAAGCTCGGTGCGCCCGAGCCGACCTTCGCCGGCCTGCCCACCACGCTGTGGGACGTCTACGGCGAGCAGGGTCACCCGATGCGCGCCACCGCGTCGGACCTCGGGCCGATGCTGCTCGCCCGGATGCTGAGCCTGAACGAGACGCAGGAGGGCGTGCTGAACCTGGTGTTCCGCATCGCCGACGACGCCGGGCTGCTGCTGCTCGACTCGAAGGACCTGCGGGCGATGCTCCAGCACGTGGGCGACAACGCCAAGCAGTTCACCACCGAGTACGGCAACATCTCGGCCGCCTCGATCGGCGCGATCCAGCGCGGCCTGCTGGCGCTGGAGAGCCAGGGCGCGGACAAGTTCCTCGGCGAGCCGATGCTGAACTTCGACGACCTGCTGCAGACCGACGCGAAGCGCCGCGGCATCGTCAACATCCTGGCGGCCGACAAGCTGATGAACGCGCCGCGGCTCTACGCCACCTTCCTGCTGTGGCTGCTGTCGGACCTGTTCGAGAAGCTGCCCGAGGTGGGTGACCGCGACAAGCCGAAGCTGGTCTTCTTCTTCGACGAGGCCCACCTGCTGTTCGCCGAGGCGCCGAAGCCGCTGCTCGAGAAGGTCGAGCAGGTGGTGCGGCTGGTGCGGTCCAAGGGGGTGGGCGTCTACTTCGTCACGCAGAACCCGCTCGACATCCCGGACACCGTGCTGGGCCAGCTCGGCAACCGCGTCCAGCACGCGCTGCGCGCGTTCACGCCGCGCGACCAGAAGGCGGTGAAGGCGGCGGCGTCCACGATGCGCGCCAACCCGGCGTTCAGCGCCGAGGCGGCGATCACCGAGCTGGGCGTGGGCGAGGCGCTGGTCTCGTTCCTCGACGAGAAGGGCCGGCCGAACGTGGTCGAGCGCGCGTTCATCGTACCGCCGGGCACCCGGATCGGGCCGGCCACGCCCGACGAACGCAAGGCGCTGATCGCCGGCTCGATCGTCGCCGGCGTCTACGACCAGACGGTGGACCGCGAGTCGGCCTACGAGCGGCTCAAGGGCCGTGCCGGCGCGGGGGCCTCCACGATGTCCGCGGGCGGTTCGGCGGCCGGTGGCG
>JBAXJZ010000529.1:0-3157 GCA_037137595.1 Burkholderiales bacterium
CGCGCCGGGCGCGTCGGGGCCGTCCCGCAGCGCGGGCCAGGCGGCCGCCTCGAAGGGCTGTTGACCGTCCTCCACCGCCGCGGCCAGCCGGTCGGCGGCCCAGGGCGTCGCGAGCAGCCAGGCGACGGCGAGCGCGGACGCCGCGATCGCCAGACCGGCGCGCGGCCGCCGCCGGGCGAGCCAGAGACCGGCGGCCGCGACCAGCAGGGGCAGCGTCGGCAGCGCGAGCAGCGGATGCAGCAGCAGCTTGAGCTCGAAGGCGTCCAGCGGAAGCTCCGGGGTCGTCGGGGAGCCGGAGTGTACGCGGCGCCCGGGTCCGCGCCGGCGCATAGAATCCCCCGATGACCGCCGTCGACGCCTCCCCGCCCCACCCGTTCGCGCTGCTCGACCCGAGCCGCATCCTCGACGCGCTGGAGGCGGCGAGCTGGCGCGGCGACGGCCGGCTGCTCGCGCTCAACAGCTACGAGAACCGCGTCTACCAGGTCTGGCTGGAAGACGGCGGCAGCGTGGTCGCGAAGTTCTACCGGCCGGAGCGCTGGACCGATGCGCAGATCCTCGAGGAGCACCGGTACACCGCCGAGCTGGCCTCGCACGAGATCCCGGTGGTCGCGCCGCTCGACGTGGACGGCAGGACGCTGCACGCCCACGAGGGCTTCCGCTTCGCGGTCTATCCGCGCCGCGGCGGCCGGGCCCCCGAGCTCGACGACCCGGAGACGCTGCTGCGGCTGGGCCGCTTCATCGGTCGCATCCACGCGGTGGGCGCGTCGGCGCCCTTCCGCGAGCGGCCGACGGTGGACGTCGAGACCTTCGGTCGCGAACCGCGCGACTGGCTGCTCGCGCACGACGCGGTGCCGACCGAGCTGCGCCCGGCCTGGCTCGCGGTGGTGGACCCGTGCCTCGAGGCCGTCGAGGCCGCGTTCGGACGCGCGTCACCGCGCCGGACGCTGCGCCTGCACGGCGACTGCCACGCCGGGAACGTGCTGTGGACCGACGACGGGCCGCACTTCGTCGACTTCGACGACGCCCGCAACGGGCCGGCGATCCAGGACCTGTGGATGCTGCTGTCGGGCGACGCCGCGGACATGCGCCGCCAGCTCGCCGACGTGCTCGAGGGCTATCGCGACTTCATGGACTTCGACCGCGCCGAGCTGCAGCTGATCGAACCGCTGCGCACGCTGCGGCTGATCCACTACAGCGCGTGGCTGGCGCGCCGCTGGTCCGATCCTGCGTTTCCCGCCGCCTTCCCGTGGTTCGGCAGCGTCCGCTACTGGCAGGACCGGATCCTGGAGCTTCGGGAGCAGCTGGGGGCGATGGCGGAACCGGCGCTCGACGTGCCGTGAGCGGCATCAGGATGTCGACAATCGACTCGAACATCCTATCTCAAGTCACTGATTCGTCGGCACTTTAAGGCCCGGTCGCGTTCAGGAGAAGCCTCGCTCCGGACACCGCGGACACTGTCCGGATCCAGAACGGAACAGGGGCAGCCCCAAGACCGCCCTTTCCCGATAGTTCACTCGAAGAGTTCTCCGCAAGCCGCTGAGCCGATTAAGCTTTCACGGTCTGCTTGAGGGCCTCGAGCGCCTGCGGATCCTCGATCGTCGTCAGATCCCCCGGATCACGGCCCTCGCAGACGGCCTGGATCGAGCGGCGCAGCACCTTCCCCGACCGGGTCTTCGGCAGCAGGTTCACGAAGAACACGCGCGAGGGCCGAGCCACCGCGCCGAGCTGCTTGTCCACCACGGCCATCACCGCGCCCTCCAGCGTGCGCCGCGCCTCCGGCGTGGCGACGAGCGCCGGGTCCTTGAGCACGGCGAAGGCGACCGCGACCTGCCCCTTCAGGGCGTCGGCCACGCCCACCACCGCGCATTCGGCGACCGCCGGGTGGCTGGAGATCGACTCCTCGATCTCGCGCGTGCCCAGCCGGTGCCCGGCGACGTTGATCACGTCGTCGGTGCGGCCGAGGATGAAGGTGTAGCCGTCGTCGTCGCGGATGCCCCAGTCGAAGGTCGAATAGACGAGCTTGCCCGGGATCGAGTTGAAGTAGGTGTCGACGAAGCGCTTGTCGTCGCCCCAGACGGTCTGCATGCAGCCCGGCGGCAGCGGCGGCACGATCGCGACCACGCCCTTCTCGTTCGCGCCGACCTCCTCGCCGGTCTGCTCGTGCAGCAGCCGCACGTCGTAGCCGTACATCGGCAGCCCGGGGCTGCCGATCTTCGTCGGCGTCTTCTCGATGCCGTGGGCGACGGTCAGGATCGGCCAGCCGGTCTCGGTCTGCCAGTAGTTGTCGACGATGGGGCGGCCGATCGCGTCGGCGATCCACTTCGAGGTCGGCTCGTCGAGCGGCTCGCCGGCGAGGAACAGCGCCCGCAGGCTCGACAGGTCGTACTTCGTCAGCCACATCGGATCCTGCTTCTTCAGCACGCGGATCGCGGTGGGCGCCGAGAACATCACCGTGGCCCGGAAGCGTTCGACCAGCTGCCAGAGGATGCCGGCGTCGGGGCGCAGCGGCGTGCCCTCGTAGAGCACGGTCGCCATTCCGCCGATCAGCGGGCCGTAGACGATGTACGAGTGCCCGACGACCCAGCCGATGTCGCTGGTGCAGAAGTAGGTCTCGCCCGGGTTGCCGCAGAAGATGTGCTTCATCGACGCGGCGAGCGCCACCGCGTAGCCGCCGACGTCGCGCTGCACGCCCTTCGGGCGGCCGGTGGTGCCGGAGGTGTAGAGGATGTAGCTGGTCTCGTTCGACTCCAGCCAGGTGACCGGGACCTGCGCGTCCAGGTGCGTCGCGCGGTGGGACGCGTAGTCCTCGTCCCGCCCGGCGACCGGCTCGAACGGCGCGAGCTTGCGGTCGACCATCAGCACCCGGGCCGGCTTGTGGGCCGACAGGCGGATGGCTTCGTCGAGCAGGGGCTTGTACGGCACGACCTTGCCGCCGCGCGAGCCGCCGTCGGCACTGACCACGAGCCTGGGCGCGGCGTCCTCGATCCGGCTGGCCAGGCTCACCGACGCGAAGCCGCCGAAGACCACCGAATGGATCGCGCCGATGCGCGCGCAGGCGAGCATCGCGAACGTCGCTTCCGGGATCATCGGCATGTAGATGAGCACGCGGTCGCCGCGGCCGACGCCGAGCGACAGCATGATCGCCGCCATCCGCTGG
>JBAXJZ010000530.1:0-3157 GCA_037137595.1 Burkholderiales bacterium
ACCAGAATGAGCGGGAACAGGACGTAGAACTGCTCCTCGACCGCCAGCGACCAGTAGTGCAGCAGCGGCGACGGCGGTAGCTGCGACGCCAGGTAGTCGGTGCCGACGCGAGCGAAGCGGATGTTCACGACGAACGCACACGCGGCGAGCGCGTCGCGGGCCGCGGCCGGCAGGTTCGCGACCTCGACGCGGCGCGCCTCCTCGTCGGCCGCGCGCAGCCGTTCGAGCCAGTCGCGGCGGGCCGCCGCATCCAGCGGCCCGCAGGCGAACGAGGCGGCGAACCGGCCGACGCGCAGCCAGCGGGCGCCGTCGATCCGAGTGGCCTGCGCGTCACCCGTCGCGGCCGTGCGCACGGTGTCGTCGAGGGCGACGGCGATCGCATCGCACCCGCCGGCTCCCGGGCCCGCCGGTCGACCGGTCCCGGCGCCGGGGCCCGCGCAGCCGACGACGAGGGCGCCCAGGCACGCGAGCAGGGCGCCGGCGGGTGCGCGGAAGACGGCGGGTCGGGAACGGAGCATCGTGGAGGGCGTCGCGATGGCGGCCGATCGGGGCGGAGCGGCGATCGTAGGGCCGCGCGGCCGCGACCGCCAGCGGCCGGCGAAGCACCGGGAGCGACCTGCTAGAGTCTCGCCCCGGACGGGCGGACACGGGGATCGCATCGAGGATGGACGGGCTGGCGGCGAGCGTTCGGCAGGCGCTGGGGCTCGTGCTCGACGGTGGCGGCGCGCTGTGGCCGATCGTGGGCCTGAGCCTGCAGGTCAGCGCGCTCGCGACCCTGCTCGCCGCCGCGGTGGCGCTGCCGCTGGCCGCCTGGCTCGCGCTGACGCCGTTCCCCGGCCGCGGCGCCGTGGTGGCGGTGCTCAACGCACTGATGGGGCTGCCGGCGGTGGTGGTCGGCCTGATCGTCTACCTGCTGCTGTCGCGCGCCGGGCCGCTCGGTCCGCTCGGGCTGCTGTTCACGCCGACGGCGATGGTGATCGCGCAGTCGCTGCTGGTGCTGCCGCTGATGACCGCGCTCGCGCGCCAGACGCTCGAGGACGCGCTGTCCGAGTGCGGCCCCTACCTGCGCTCGCTCGGCGCCACCCGTCTGCAGACCATCGGCACGCTGCTGAGGGAGGCGCGCTTCTCGCTCGTCACCGCGGTGCTCGCGGGCTTCGGCCGGGCCGCGGCCGAGGTCGGTGCGGTGATGATGGTCGGCGGGAACATCGACGGCGTCACGCGGGTGATGACGACCGCGATCGCGCTGGAGACCAGCAAGGGCGACCTGCCGCTGGCGCTCGGCCTGGGGCTGGTGCTGGTCGCGGTGGTGATCGTGGTCAACGGCTGCGCGGCGGGCGTGCGGCAGTACGCGCTGCGGCGCTTCGGCTGATCGGGAGGCCGGCGTGTCGGCGGATGTCGCGGGCGAAGGCGGGACGGGCGCGGACCTCGGGGACCCGGAGGTCGTGCGGCTGCGCCTGCGCGGGCTGTCGGTGCGCGCCGGGTCGGTCGAGCCGCTGGCGGGCGTCGACCTCGAGCTGCCGCTGGCCGGCCGCACGGTGATCGTCGGTCCGAACGGCGCGGGCAAGAGCACGCTCCTGCAGGCGATCCACGGGCTGATCGCGCCGTCGGCCGGCACCGTCGAGGCCGTGGACGGCGCCGGGCGGACGCGCGCGGCCCGGTTCGCGCTGGTGTTCCAGCGCCCGGTGATGCTCCGGCGCAGCGCGCGTGCGAACGTCGAGCACGCGCTCGCGGTCGCCGGACGCGCCGCATCCGAGCGCGTGTCCCGGGCGGAGGCCGCGCTCGCCGACGTGGGCCTCGCCTACGCGGCGAACCGCCCCGCGCGTCGGCTGTCCGGCGGCGAGCAGCAGCGGCTCGCGATCGCGCGGGCGCAGGCGCTGGACCCCGACTGCCTGCTGCTCGACGAGCCGACCTCGAGCCTCGATCCGGCCGCGGGCGCGGCGATCGAGCGTCACCTGCTGGCGCTGTCGGCGCGCGGCATCGGCTGGGTGATGGCCACGCACGACCTCGCGCAGGCGCGCCGCGTCGCGCAGGTGGTGGTGCTGCTGCATCGCGGCCGGGTCGTCGAATGGGGGGACGCGGCTGCGTTCTTCGGCGCGCCGCGGACCGACGCGGCGCGGCGCTTCCTCGCCGGGGACTGGCTCGACTGAGACGGGGGCGCGACGCTCGAGGTTCGCCGATCGTCGGGAGATGGCCGGCCGACGGGCACGGCCGGTGCGTGTGCTGGCGGTCCGATCCTCCGAAGCCGGAGCCGGGCAGGCCGCGTCGTCCGACCCGTGCCACCGTCGATCCGGGGGGGGGGCGTCCCGCCGCGCTCAACCCGGGCGCAGGCCCGCCATCGCCGCGGGGTCCACCCAGCGGTCGAAGTCCTCGGCCGACACGCCCTCGGCGATCGCGGCCTCGCGCAGCGCCAGCCCGTCGCGAGTCGCGCGCCGGACGATCCGTGCGGTGGCGTCGTAGCCGAGCTGCGGCGCGAGCGCGGTGGCGAGCATGCGGCTGCGCGCGACGTGCGCCGCGATCCGCGCCCGGTCGGGCTCGATGCCCGCCACGCAGTGCACGGCGAACGATCGCGCGGCGTCCGCGATCAGCCGTGCGCTCTGCAGCGTCGCGTGGACCAGCAGCGGCGCGTACACGTTGAGCTCGAGGGCGCCGCCTGCGCCGGCCATCGCCACGGTCGTGCCGTTGCCGATCACCTGCACGCAGGCCATCGCCATCGCCTCGACCTGGGTCGGATTGACCTTGCCCGGCATGATCGAGCTGCCGGGTTCGTTCGCCGGCAGGATCAGTTCGCCCAGGCCCGCGTCCGGGCCGCTCGCGAGCAGCCGCACGTCGTCGCCCACCCGCAGCAGCGCGACCGCGGCCGCCACCAGCGCGCCGTGGGCGGCCACCACGGGGTCGTGCGCGCCGCTCAGCGCGAAGCGGTCCACGGCCGGCTCGAAGGGCAGGCCGGTGTCCTCGGCGAGTTCGCGCGCCGCCTCGGCGCCGAAGCCGGGCGGCGCGTTCAGGCCGGTGCCGATCGCGGTGCCGCCGATCGGCAGCGGCATCAGCTCGGCCAGCGCCGGCTCGAGCCCCCGTCGCGCACGCTCGACGCGGCTGGCCCACGCACCGAAGGCCTGCCCGAGCGTCATCGGCCCCGCGTCCTGCAGGTGGGTGCGGCCTA
>JBAXJZ010000531.1:0-3152 GCA_037137595.1 Burkholderiales bacterium
CCCCGATGATCGCGGGACTCGAGCAGGATCCGGCCACGCTCGCGGCGCTGACCGCGATGCATCCGGTCGGCCGGCTCGGGCGGCCCGAGGAGGTGGCGGAGCTGGTGGCGTGGCTGTGCTCGGACCGTGCGAGCTTCGTCAACGGCGCGTACTGGCCGGTCGACGGCGGCTTCCTCGCCCGCTGAGGATCGTCACGACCGTGACGATCCCGGCACGGTCGCGTCAGCCGCGCTTCACCGCCTGCGGGTTGTCCTCGATGTAGGCCCGCACGATCGCCGCGAAGTCCGCGTCGGCCTCGAAGCCCATCGCCCGTGCACGCGCGGTGTCGAAGCGCGCCGCCCAGGTGCGCACCAGCCGCATCACCTTCTCGTCGGGCTCCGGCCGGATCCGGGCGGCGACGGCGTCGCCCGCCACCGAACGCAGCGCGGCGATCTCGTCGTGCATCGAGACGGTGAGACCGGGCAGGTTCAGGCTGCGGTGCCACCCCCAGGCCTGCGGCGACAGCTCCAGCGCGCGCAGCAGCATCGTCACCACCGTTCGCGGCGAGGCGACCCACATCTCGGTCTCGGGCGGCACCGGCAGCGGCGCGTCCACGCCGGCGAGCGGCTCGCGGATGATCCCGGAGGCGAAGCCCGAGGCCGCGCCGTTCGGGCGTCCGGGCCGGACCACCACCGTCGGCACGCGGACCGCGCGGCCGTCGACGAAGCCCTTGCGGGTGTAGTCCTGCACCAGCAGCTCGCCGGCGAGCTTCTGGATGCCGTAGGACCCCTGCGGCGTGGGCGTCGTCGCGTCGGTGACCACCGACGGCAGGTCGCCGCCGAAGACCGCGATCGAGCTCGAGAACAGCAGCCGCGGCGCGGTGCCGAGCGCGCGGCAGGCCTCGAGCAGCGTGCGCGTGCCGTCGAGGTTCACGCGCATGCCGAGGTCGAAGTCGGCCTCGGCGGTGCCGCTGACCACGGCCGCGAGGTGCACGACCGCGCCGGTGTCCTTCGAGACCAGCGCGCGGACCTGCCCGGCGTCGGCGATGTCGCCGGCGACGTTGCGCACGCGCGGATCGCGGATCGCGCCCTCGACGACGTCGAAGCAGACGATGCGGCCGACGGGCTCGGTGCGCGTGCCGGACGCGTCGGCGATCCGCAGGCCGCCCTGCGCGAGCACGCGCGCGATCAGCTGCTGGCCGAGGAAACCGGCGCCGCCGGTGACGAGAAGGTCCATGGTGTCTCCTGATCGGGAATCGGGTCGCGCGCCGCGGCGCGCGTCTCCGGACTAGGGCCGCTCGCGGCGGCGGCCGGGCCGGAACACGGTCGCGTCATTGTAGAAGGCGGGGTCGCGGTTCGCGTCGCACCATTCCGGCAGCCCCATGACCGGCAGCGGACAGAACGCGCGGGTCGACAGCCGGGCGGGGTCGAGCGAGGCCGCCAGCGCCGCGTCGACCGCGTCGAGGGGCGCGTCGGCCGGCAGCCGCAGCGGCCAGGCATGCGCGGTGATCGCCTTGTACGGCGCGTCGAGCTTCTCCAGCAGCGCGTGGCCGAACGCGTGGACCCGCACGCCGCGCTCGAGCGCGTCGCGTCTCGCGACGAAGAGTGCGGTCCAGTCGAAGGCGCGCAGCGCCTCCTCCAGCGACGCGTCCAGCCCGACCCAGACCGCCGCGTTCTCGTCGAACAGCGTCGCCGCGTCGCGCAGCGCGCCGCGCGGCGCCTCGGGCCCGGACCGGTCGATCTCGGACGCGTGCAGCGCGTTGAGCCGCGCCTTCGTGCGCGGCCACGCGAGCCAGGCGAGCGCGTTGTAGAGATCGTGGCGCGCGCCGGCCGGATCGGTGCGCGTCACCACCTCGCCGGCCTCGAAGATCCGGGTCTCGTAGGCGGGGCGCAGCGAGGCCGCGCCGCGCGGCGCCTCGCCCCTCTCGCCGGTCTCGACCACGAAGCGCAGCGCGCGTCCGGATGCGGTGACGAGCCCGGCCTCGCGGGCCCAGGCATCCAGCCGTGCGACCCGCGCGGCCGCATCGAGCGGCGCGAGCTCGGCGAGCCGCGCCGCGTGCGGTCCGAGCCAGGGCGGGACGCTCATCCCGGACCGCGGACCCGATCGCTCAGGCCGCGAGCCGCCAGCCGAGCGGTTCGCCGGCGGCGAGCGGCACGATCTCCTCGGGGCCGAAGGGCAGCGCGTCCGGCACCGTCCAGGGGGTGCGCTCCAGGGTCACGCGCTCGGTGTTGCGCGGCAGGCCGTAGAAGTCCGGGCCGAACAGGCTCGCGAAGCCCTCGAGGCGTTCGAGCGCGCCGGCCTGCTCGAACGCCGCGGCGTAGAGCTCGAGCGCGTGCGGCGCGGTGTAGCAGCCGGCGCAGCCGCAGGCGTGCTCCTTCAGGTGCTTCGCGTGCGGCGCGCTGTCGGTGCCCAGGAAGAAGCGCGGGCTGCCCGAGGTGGCCGCGGCGAGCAGCGCGCGACGATGGGTCTCGCGCTTGAGGATCGGCAGGCAGTACCAGTGCGGGCGCATGCCGCCCTTGAACAGCGCGTTGCGCTCGTAGAGCAGGTGGTGCGCGGTGATCGTCGCGGCGATCCGGCCCTCGGCCTGCGCGACGTAGTCGGCGGCCTCCTTCGTCGTGATGTGCTCGAACACCACGCGCAGCTCGGGGAAGTCGCGGCGCATCGGCATGAGCACCGTGTCGATGAAGACCTTCTCGCGGTCGAAGACGTCGACCGCCGAGTCGGTCACCTCGCCGTGGATCAGCAGCGGCAGGTCCTCGCGCTGCATCGCCTCGAGCGTCGCGCGGACCGCGGCCATCGAGGTCACGCCCGAGTCGGAGTTGGTGGTGGCGCCGGCCGGGTAGAGCTTCACCGCATGCACGGTCCCCGAGGCCTTCGCGCGGCGGATCTCGTCCGGCGGGGTGCGATCGGTCAGGTACAGCGTCATCAGCGGCTCGAAGCCCGCGCAGCGCGGGTCGTCGCCGGCGGTCTCGCGCAGCGCCGCCAGGATCCGGTCGCGATAGGCGGTCGCGTGCCCGACGGTGGTCACCGGCGGCTTCAGGTTCGGCATCACGATCGCCCGGGCGAACTGGCGGGCGCTGGCCGCGACCACCGCGCGCAGCGCGTCCCCGTCGCGCAGGTGGAGGTGCCAGTCGTCGGGGCGGATCAGGGAGAGGGTGTCCATGGGCGGCGGG
>JBAXJZ010000532.1:0-3137 GCA_037137595.1 Burkholderiales bacterium
CGCGGCGCGCCGGCCGGCGAGAACCGCGGCGGACCGCGCCGGTGGTCGCCGGCGGGCGCGCGCCGCGGCGGCACGCTGCGCGGCTCGAGGCCGGGCAGCACCGACACCGGGATCCGCGTCTGCAGCAGCCGCTCGATCGCGAACAGCAGCCGGCGGTCGCGGGCACCGACCAGCGTGATCGAGGTGCCCGGACGCCCGGCGCGCGCGGTGCGGCCGATGCGGTGCACGTAGTCCTCGGGCTTCATCGGCAGGTCGAAGTTCACGACGTGGCTGATCGTCGGCACGTCGATGCCGCGCGCGGCGACGTCCGTGGCGACCAGCACCGCGATGCGGCCCTGGCGCAGGTGCCGCACCACGCGGTCGCGCGCCACCTGCGGCATGTCGCCGTGCAGCGCGGCCGCGGCCCGGCCGGCGTCGCGCAGCCGCATCGCGAGCTCGTCGGCGGCGACCTTGGTCGACGCGAAGACGATGGCCTGGGCGACGCCCGGACCGGCGAGGATCGCGTCGAGCAGCGCGAGCTTGTGGTGCAGGTCGTCGACGTGGTGGACCATCTGGGTCAGCTCGCCCGCGTCCTCGCGGTCGGCGACCTCGACGCGGCGCGCGTCGCGTGTGACGCGCTGCGCGACGCCCTGGATCCGGCCGTCGAGCGTGGCCGAGAACAGCACCGTCTGGCGCGAGCTCGGCAGCCGCTGGGCGATCGCCTCGATCTCGTCGACGAAGCCCATGTCGAGCATCCGGTCGGCCTCGTCGAGCACCAGCAGGCGGACGTTCGACAGGTCGACTCGGCCGCGCTCGAGGTGGTCGGCGAGCCGGCCCGGCGTGGCGACGACGAGGTCCACGCCCTCGGACAGGCGCTTGAGCTGCGGGCCGAAGGGCGCGCCGCCGATCAGGCTGACGGTGCGCAGCCGGCGGTGCCAGCGGCCGTACTTGATCGCGGCCTGCTCGACCTGCAGCGCGAGCTCGCGGGTCGGTGCCAGCACCAGCACGCGCGGCGCGCCGCGCGGGCCGGGCGAGGGCAGGGCCAGGCGCTCGAGCGCGGGCAGCAGGAAGGCGGCGGTCTTGCCGCTCCCGGTCTGTGCCGACACGAGCAGGTCGTGGCCCTCGAGCAGCACGGGAATGGCCGCCTGCTGGACGGGCGTGGGCGCGTCGTGGCCGAGGCGCGCGAGCGTCTGCAGCGCGGGCGGGCACAGCCCGAGCGCGGCGAAACCGGACGCGGCCGGTCCGTCGGCGACGGGCGCGTCGGCCGACGGCGAGGCAGAGAGGTCGGGGCCGAGCGACGGTGCCGGGGCGGCGGTCGGGTCGGAGGACATGGGCAGATCTAGGGCGAGTGAAGACTCGCCGGCGGGATCGCGGAGCATGGGCGAAACGGTCCTTGTCGCCCGATGCGTCCGGGCGGCGGTTGGCATGCATCGGCGCCAACCGCGACCCTCGCTGGGGAATCGCGCCCGCCGTTCGGGGCCCGGTCAGCCGGGCCGCCGGGTGTTCGGCGGTGTCGGAGGCGATGGAGAAACGGGTCGGGGAGCGCTCCGAAAAGGAGGACCGCGACGACGAACCCGGGAGTTTACCCGATCCACGCCGCAGCGCATCATTCGGATCATGCGTATCGAATACGAACCCAAGCTGGATTTCAAGGACGTGCTGCTCCGGCCGAAGCGCTCGACGCTCGGCAGCCGCGCGAACGTCGACCTCGTCCGCGAGTACCGCTTCCGCTACGCGCCGCTGCGGCGGCCGTCGGTGCCGATCATCGCGGCCAACATGGACACGGTGGGCACCTTCGAGATGGCGCGCGCGCTCGCGGCCCACAAGATCCACTGCGCGCTGCACAAGCACCATCCGCTCGAGGACCTGGTCGCGTTCTTCTCGCCGGACAACCGCGCCCGGAACGCCTACACGTTCTATTCGCTCGGCATCCTCGAGAGCGACCTCGCCAAGTTCGAGAAGGTCTGGAGCCGCACCGGCGGTGCCGTCGAGTGGGTCTGCATCGACGTGGCCAACGGCTACACCGAGGCCTTCGTCGATTTCGTCAGGCGCTTCCGCGAGCGCTTCCCGTCGGTGGTGATCATGGCGGGCAACGTCGTCACCGCCGACATGACCGAGGCGCTGATCCTCGCCGGCGTCGACGTGGTCAAGGTCGGCATCGGCCCGGGCTCGGTGTGCACCACGCGCAAGATGACCGGCGTGGGCTACCCGCAGCTGTCGGCGATCATCGAATGCGCCGACGCCGCCCACGGCCTGGGCGGCCAGATCTGCGGCGACGGCGGCTGCACGGTGCCCGGCGACGTGGTCAAGGCCTTCGGCGGCGGCGCCGACTTCGTGATGCTGGGCGGCATGCTCGCCGCGCACGACGAGTCGGGCGGCGAGATCGAGGAGAAGGACGGCAAGGTCTTCCGCCGCTTCTACGGCATGAGCTCGGCCGAGGCGATGGAGAAGTACGCCGGCGGCGTCGCGAAGTACCGTGCGTCCGAGGGCAAGGCGGTGCTGCTCGAGGCCCGCGGTCCGGTCGAGGACACGGTCCAGGAGATCCTCGGCGGCCTGCGCTCGGCCTGCACCTACGTCGGCGCCCGCAAGCTCAAGGACCTGTCGCGCTGCACGACGTTCGTGCGCGTCGGCCAGCAGATCAACGAGGTCTACGGCCGCAGCTGACGGCCGGGCCCGCGGGGCGCGCACCCGCGAGCCCCGGCCTCCGTCCCGTCAGCGCGCGCCGACCGGCACCTCGGCCAGCGTGGCGCCGGCCGGTCCCGGGGTCAGGTGCACCCGTCGCCGGTGGAACCGCGCCACCGAGTCGTCGTGGGCGATGCTGACCACCGCCGCCTCCGGCAGCCGCTCCAGCAGCAGCGCATACAGCGCGGTCCCGGTCGCCTCGTCGAGCGCGGCCGTGGCCTCGTCGAGGAAGAGCCACGACGGCCGGTTCAGCAGCGCGCGCGCGAACGCGAGCCGCTGCTGCTCGCCGGGCGACAGCCGCCGGTCCCACGCGGCCTCCTCGTCGAGCCGGTCGGCGAGCTGCGGCAGCCGCGCGTCGACGAGCGCCTGCGCGATCCGCGCGTCGTCGAACGCGTCGGCCGCGGCCGGGTAGCTGACCGTCGCGCGCAGCGTGCCGATCGGCAGGTAGGGCCGCTGCGGCAGGAAGAGCACGCCGC
>JBAXJZ010000533.1:0-3135 GCA_037137595.1 Burkholderiales bacterium
AGGGCCTGCGCTTCGCGATCCGCGAGGGCGGCCGCACCGTCGGCGCCGGCGTCGTCGCCAAGATCATCGAGTAAGGCATCCGCCGATGCGCCCGCTGACGCGTCGCCGCTTCATGCGACTTCGCGTCGGGGGTGCCCCGGGCTGACCGCGGCAAGCATGCCGCGGTCACCGAAGCCGGCGGCGAGCAGTGCTCGCCGAAACCCCGGCTTCGCCCCACCGCTCTTTTTCTAGGAATCGAGATGCAGAACCAGAAGATCCGGATCCGCCTGAAGGCCTTCGACTACAAGCTGATCGACCAGTCGGCCGCCGAGATCGTCGACACCGCCAAGCGCACGGGCGCGGTGGTCCGGGGCCCGGTGCCCCTGCCGACGCGCATCCAGCGCTACGACGTGCTGCGCTCGCCGCACGTGAACAAGACCTCGCGCGACCAGTTCGAGATCCGGACGCATCAGCGGCTGATGGACATCGTCGACCCGACCGACAAGACGGTGGACGCGCTGATGAAGCTCGACCTGCCGGCAGGCGTGGACGTCGAGATCAAGCTGCAGTGACCGTACCCTCCGGCCCGCGCGAGCGGCGCCGGTTGGAGCAGGGCCGCCGCGTGCGGCCCTTTTCGTTCGTGGCACCGGGATGCAGCGCCGTCGCCGTCGCCCGCACGACGGCTGATCCCGTCCGCGCCCTGCGTTCCGCGTCTCGGCGGGCGGCGTCGCGTGCACGGTGACGCCGCTCCACCGTTGGGAACTGCGCGGCGTGCGGATCGGCGACCCGGTCGAGACCCGCGGGTCCCTCGCCGAATGTGCCCACGACGGCGGTTTCCGGCGCGGCACGAGCACGCGGCGCGACGACGACGGCAATGTCGCCTGCGAGACGATCCGGGTCACCGACGCGTGCGTGCCGAGGCGCGCGAACCCCGGGTGGCGGACCGCGGTGCCGATGGGGACGGTCGGCCTGCTGGTCGCGGTGGGGCCGGTGTTCGTGCTCCCGCCCCGGCTGGACGGCCGACCCCGGTGCGCCGACCGGCCGCGATGTACCGGCCGGCCGCGATCGCCGCCGCACCGACGAGCACACCGAGCGCGAGCCGCCCACCGCCGGACATGAACGTCGCCCACGCGCCGATCGCGCCGTCGCGCGCGGAGCCGCCGGGGAACAGGGCCCAGACGTTGGCCGCGAGCACCGCGGGCACGTCGACCGCCATCGCCGGCAGCAGCGCGGCGGACGCGAACCCGGCGCGGACGACGGCCTCGCGCGGGCCGGCCGCCGGCACGACCAGGACCAGCAGCACCACCACCGCCGGCATCAGCAGCACGTGGCCAGCGGGGGTCTCCGCCCAGGCCGCGCCGCGCGGATCCGGTTCGTAGCGTCGGCCGGCGACCGTCACCGGCCGGGCGAGCACCACCTCGGCGACCAGCGACCCGTCCTGCCCGCCCTCGCGGCGCGCGAGCGCCCGCAGGCCGAACTCCGGTGCGAGCGCCGAGAAGCCCTGGCGCAGCAGCGGCAGCGTCGCGTCGACGAGCGCGCCGCCCGCCAGGCCGGCTGCCGCCAGCAGCAGCAGCGCGGCCGCGATCCCGCGCGCGACCGTCGAGCGGCTCACGCCGCCGCCGAATGCCGCGTTCGGGCGAATCGCGCGTGCCAGGCGACGAAGAAGGCGCCGGCCGCGAGCGCCATCGCGAGCGGAGTCACCACGCCGTGCAGCGACGCATAGAGCTCCCTGTCCGCGCGGAACGCATAGAAGAGGCCGACCACGCGGGCCTGGTTCAGCGCGAAGGTGAGGAGCGTGCCCGCCGCGAGGCCCGCGAGGCGCGCCCGCCAGGGCATCGGCGCCACCGCCATCGCCGCCGTGAGTAGCAGCAGCACGTCGACGCCTTCGCAGCCGGCGAGCACCACCAGTCCGCCGCCCGGAGCGACCAGCCGCGCGCCCTCGGCGCGCACCGGCAGCGCCGGATCGATTGCGCGGATCACGCCCGCGGCGGTCGCCACCGTCGCGTCCTCGACCACGAAGCGCTCGAGCCAGGTGCCGCGCGCGGCCTCGTAGCCGCCCAGCAGCAGCGCGAAGAGGACGACGAAGGCGGCGACGCGGCGCATGCCGGCGCTCCCGGTGGACGAGGTCACCGATGCTCGTCCGGCGCACGAGCGGGGCGCAAGGCCGCTGCGGCCGGTCCGGCCGCCGTCGCACCGGACTGTCATCGCCGGACCGTCCGAGCGGACCGACACCGGGGTCCGATCGGACCGGGGGCGGGTCACGGACCGGACCGGACCGCGCTGCAGACTCTCACGGCACATTCACGAACGGAGCCGTCCATGGCCCGATCTTCCGCGCTGCGCGGCGTCCGCGCGGGCATCGCGTCCGCCGCGTTCGCCGTCGCGACGGGCAGCGTGTCCGCCGCGACCTACACGCTCGTGCCGGTCGCCGACGCGTCGATCTACGACGACGGCACCGCGCTCTTCGAGAACACCGCCGACGGGGCCGGTCCGCACCTGTGGACCTCGACCATCGTCTCCGGGACCCGCCGCCGCGCGCTGCTGCGCTTCGACGTCTCGGCGATCCCGCCGGGTTCGACGATCCGCTCGGTGCGGCTGTCCCTCTTCCAGAACCGCTCGCGCGGCGACCATCCGGTGACCGTCCACCGCTTGCTGGCCTCGTGGAGCGAGGGGCCCGCGAACGGCGGCAGCGGCGGGATCGGCGCGGCCGCGTCGGCCGGTGACGTCACCTGGGCCCGACGCGTCCATCCGGGCACGCCGTGGAGCGCCCGCGGCGGCGACTTCGTCGCGACGCCGAGCACCTCGCTGTTCGTCGGTTCGATCTGGGGCTTCCGCTACGAGTGGCCGTCCAGCCCGGCGATGGTGGCCGACGTGCAGGGCTGGGTGAACCGTACGCTGCCGAACCACGGCTGGATCCTGATCGGCGACGAGGTCACGCCGCAGTCCGCGAAGCAGTTCGGCAGCCGCGAGGGCGGCGCCGCCGCCGCCGGTCCGCAACTGGTGATCGAGGCCGATCCGCCCGTCGGCGGCGGCTCGGACGCCGAGGCGCCGCTGCCGGCGTGGGCGCTCGTCCTGCTCGCCCTCGGCGTGGGCGCGGCGCTGCGCGCAGGTCGGGGCGGGGCCGGTGCCGCCGGCTGACACCCGTTGTCACGGACG
>JBAXJZ010000534.1:0-3133 GCA_037137595.1 Burkholderiales bacterium
CGGTGGCGTCCCAGGCGGCGTAGACGTCGGCGGGGATCTCGAACGGGCCGTGGCTCCAGCCGAGCGCGCGGCGCACGCCGGCGATCTCCTCGGCGCCCAGCGGCTCGCCGTGGGCCTTCGCCTTGCCCGCGCGGGTCGGCGCGCCCTGCCCGATCACCGTGCGGCACTGGATCAGCGTCGGGGCGAAGCGGCGGCCGGCCGGCGTCTCGCGGCCGTTCGCGCCCCACTCCCTGGCGAGCGCGATCGCGGCGTCGAGCGCCTCGACGTCATGGCCGTCCACGTCGGCGATCACGTTCCAGCCGTAGGCCTCGAAGCGGCGGACCGAGTCGTCGCGGAACCACGAGGCGACCTCGCCGTCGATCGAGATGCCGTTGTCGTCGTAGAGCACGACGAGCTTCGACAGGCCCCAGGTGCCCGCGAGCGAGCAGGCCTCGTGCGAGATGCCCTCCATCAGGCAGCCGTCGCCGGCGAACACCCAGGTGAAGTGGTCGACGACCGGGAAGCCGTCGCGATTGAACTCGCCCGCGAGCATCCGTTCGGCCAGCGCCATGCCGACCGCGTTCGCCAGGCCCTGGCCGAGCGGGCCGGTGGTGGTCTCGACGCCGGGGGTGATGCCGACCTCGGGGTGGCCGGGCGTCTTCGAGTGCAGCTTCCGGAACGCGCGCAACTCGTCGATCGACAGGTCGTAGCCCGTCAGGTGCAGCAGCGCGTAGAGCAGCATCGAACCATGACCGTTGGACAGCACGAAGCGGTCGCGATCGAACCAGGTCGGCTTGGCCGGGTTGTGCTTCAGGTGACGGCCCCAGAGCGCCACCGCGATGTCGGCCATGCCCATCGGCATGCCCGGGTGCCCGGAATTGGCGAGCTCCACCGCGTCCATCGCGAGCGCGCGGATCGCCGCGGCCATCCGCGCGGGTTCGCTGTGGACCTGCACGGAGGCGGCGGAGGCCGCGGCGTCGGCGGCGTCGGCCGCGGGGGTCGGGAGAGTCTGCATGGGGGGCGCCTCGACGGCCGGGCGGGCCGGGCTTTGGGGGAAACGTCGATTTTAACAAACGACCGCGACCGCTCCGCGTCGCGGGATACACTCGCCCGCGATGCCGCCCCCCGCCCCGAACAGACTGTTCCATCCCGCGCCGCTCGCCGCCGGCGGCACCACCCGGCTCGACGCGGACGCCAGTCACCACGCGCTGCGGGTGCTGCGGCTCGGTCCGGGCGACGCGGTGGAGCTGTTCGACGGGCGCGGACGCCGTTGCGCGGCCCGGCTCGTCGACGCCGATCCGCGCGGTGCGACCGTCACTCTGGGCGAACCGGTCGAGGCCGGCACCGAGAGTCCGTTGGCCCTCGGCCTGGCGCAGGGCCTGCCCGCCGGCGACAAGATGGACTGGGTCGTCGAGAAGGCGGTGGAGCTGGGCGTGGTCGCGATCCAGCCGCTGTTCGCGCGCCGTTCGGTGCTGCGGCTGGACGGGGAACGGGCCGCGAAGCGGCTCGCCCACTGGCGGCGCGTCGCCGTCGCCGCCTGCATGCAGTGCGGCCGCGACCTCGTGCCGTCGATCGCCGAGCCGCTCGCGCTCGAGCGCTGGATCGGCGCCGACGCGCCCCCGCTGCGGCCGGGCGACGGCTCACCCGCGCGCTGGCTGCTGTCGCCGCGCGGCGAGGGCGGGCTCGCCGCCCTGCCCGCGCCGACCGCCGCCGGCGCGTGGCTCCTGGCCGGACCGGAGAGCGGCTTCGACGATGCCGAGGAGGACCGGGCGCTCGCCGCCGGCTGGACGCCGCTGCGGCTCGGCCCTCGGGTGCTGCGGACCGAGACCGCCGGGCTCGCGGCCGCGGCGGCGCTGCAGGCCCGCTTCGGCGACTTCTGACAGGGGTTCACGGTCCCGAGCATGCCGGACGGCGGCGGCCACGCTACGCTGCGCGTCGGGGCGGCCGCTCGGCGGCCCCGCCAATCGAAAGGAACGACGATGAGCCTGATGGATGGACTGATGGGGGCCCTCGGCGGCGCGCTGGGCGGCCAGGGCGGCGGCGGCGCGTCGAACCCGCTGCTCCAGGTGGCGATGCAGATGCTAGCCGGTGGCGGCCAGGGCGGCGCCGCGGGCGGGCTCGGCGGCCTGGGCGGCCTGCTCGCCGCCTTCGAGCGCAACGGCCTGGGCGACGTCGCGCAGTCGTGGGTGGGCACCGGGCAGAACCTGCCGGTCTCGCCGGAGCAGCTGCAGCAGGTGCTGGGCGGCGACCTGCTCGGCGGCCTCGCGCAGCAGCTGGGGATCTCGCCTCAGCAGGCGTCGAGCGGACTCGCCGACGTGCTGCCGCAGCTCGTCGACCGGCTCACGCCGAACGGCTCGGTGCCGCAGGGGCAGCTCGACGTCGGGTCGATCATGAGCGCGCTCGGGCTGGGCCGCTGAGCGACCAGAACGTCCGGAACGCGACGCCGCGCTCGGCGAACCGGTCGGCGGCGTCGCGGAACACGTCGAGCAGCGCCTCGCGCTCGTCGTCCGGCAGCCCGGGCGACGCGGGCAGGTGCTCGACGACCAGGACCAGTCCCGGCGCCGGCGCGTCGGGCAGCGGCTCCAGGTCGGTCAGGCAGTCGTAGAGCGCATCGAGGTTCGCCCCGAACCAGTCGGGCAGCGCGAGGCCGGCGGCGAGCGCGGCCATCGTCCCGGCCTTGTCGGCCGCGCCCGCGCAGTCCGCGTGCAGCCAGCGGTGGCCGGCGGTCTGCGCCGCACGGCGCAGCGTCTCGACGCGCCGCCGCCCGAGGGGCAGCACCGCCTGCGGCGGCAGGCTCGCCAGTGCGGTCATCGGCTCACTCCCGGATCCGGCGGAACGATTGGTAATGGTCGTCGGTGTACCAGTACTCGCCGGACGACCGCGGGTCGCCGCCGGCGACGATGCGCCGCGCGCCGCGATCGCGCGAGCCCGGGGTCCGCACGGTGTACTCGGTGTAGTAGCCGCGCGGCTGGCGCGGCAGCAGCCGCTCGCGGTTGCCGAAGACCGTGCCGTCCTTGTCGTAGGGGAACGGGCCGCCGGCCCTGATGCGCGACAGCGTCTCGCGCGCCTCGCGCGGCAGCTCGGCGACCGGGACCTCGGCGGCCGCGGTCCCGGCGGGCCCGCGGTCGTCGCGCGCGAGCGCGAGCGCGCCGGC
>JBAXJZ010000535.1:0-3129 GCA_037137595.1 Burkholderiales bacterium
TCAGCCCGATCTCCGCCACCATCAGCACCAGGATCCCGAACCAGATCAGCTTCTGGTCCGGCGGCAGGCCGAAGAGGTCCAGGCCGATCACGGTGGGCAGGAAGATCGGCAGCGTGAGCAGGATCATCGACAGCTCGTCCATCACGCAGCCGAGGATCACGTAGAACACGAGGATGCCGGCGATCACCACCAGCGGCGGCACGCCCAGCCCGTTGACCACCTTCGACAGCGCGGCCGGGAACTGCGACAGCGCGAGCGCCGAGTTCATCACGTCGGCGCCGAGGAAGATCATGAAGATCATCCCGGTGGTGACGGCGGTGTCGTAGAAGCACTCGAGGAACTTCGCGCGGGTCAGCTCGCCGCGCACCACGGCCGCGAGGAAGGTGGCCGACGCGCCGATCGCCGCCGCCTCGGTGGGCGTGAACCAGCCGCCGTAGATGCCGCCGAACACCACGAGGAAGATCGCGGCGATCGGCCAGACGTCCTTCACCGCGGAGGCGAGCTGCCGCCACGACGCGCGCTCGGTGGCCGGCCCGTGCTCCGGGAAGAGACGCACGTAGACCGCGATCGCGATCATGTAGCCCAGCGTCGCGATCAGCCCCGGGATGATCGCCGCGGCGAACAGCTTCGCGATGTTCTGCTCGGCGAGGATGCCGTAGATGACCAGCACCACCGACGGCGGGATCATGATGCCGAGCGTGCCGCCGGCGGCCAGCGTCGCGGTGGCGAGCCGGCCGGAGTACCCGTGGCGGGTCATCTCGGGCAGCGCCACCTTGGCCATCGTCGCGGCGGTGGCGACCGAGGAGCCGCAGACCGAGCCGAAGGCCGCGCAGGCCATCACCGCGGCCATCGCGAGGCCGCCGCGCAGGTGGCCGATCATCGCGCTCGCCGCGGCGAACAGGCTGCGCGACAGGCCGCCCTGGGTCGCGAACGCGCCCATCAGCAGGAACAGCGGGATGACGGTGAGGTCGTAGTTCGCGAGCCGGGCCCAGGCGAGGCCCTTCAGGTAGGCCGCGAACGGCGTCCAGCCCGACAGCAGGACGAAGCCGATGGCGCCCGGCACGAACATCGACAGCGCGATCGGCACGCGGATCGCCATCAGCACCAGCATGCCGGCGAAGAGCAGCAGCGCGATGGTGGTGCCGCCCATCACGACCGCTCCTCGGGATCGGACACCTCGGCGAGCGCCCAGTGGCGCCACGCGCCGTAGAAGGCCGCGAGCGACGCGACCGCGATCGACGGGGTCATCAGCGCATAGCCCCACCAAGTGGGCAGGCCCATGATCATCGTGGTCTCGTCGTTGCGCAGCGCGTCGAGGCCGCCGACGCCGGTGCGCCAGGCGAGCAGTCCGAGCGCCGCGCCGACCACCAGCGCGCCGAACCCGTCGAGCTTCGCCTTGGTCCGCTCGGACGCCTTCTGCGTGAAGAAGTCGACGAGGATGTTGCCGTTGCGCAGCTGGGTGAACGGCAGGAACGCGGCGACCGACACCGCACAGCCCATCTGCGCGAGCTCGAAGTCGCCGACGATCGGCGCGCCGAACAGGTTGCGCATCAGCACGCTGTAGAGGGACATCAGCGCGATGCCGGTCAGCGCGAGGCCGCCGATCACCGCGAGCGCCTGTGCGAGGCGCTCGAGGAGCCGGCCGACGGGATCATCGAAGCTCATGGTCTGGGGTCCGCCCTGCCCGGGCCGGCTCGTTGGGTCGGGATCGCGCGCCCCGGCACGCGGCCGGCGCGCGCGCCCTCGCTCACTTGGTGTGCTTCTGGATCAGGTCCTTCGCGCACTGCAGCAGCTGCTTGCCGTTGAAGTTGCGCTTGTCCATGTCCTTCACCCACTCGTCGTCGACCAGGTCGGCGGCCTTGCGGAAGCCCTCGACATCGGCGCCGGCGATGGTGATCACCTGGTTCTTGCGCTCCTCGAGGGCGACCTTGCGCGCCGGCGCGTCGCCCGCCTGCTGCGCGCGACCCAGAGCGGCCGAGGCCTCGATGCCGGAGTTGCGGTCGATGACGGCCTTCAGGTCGGGCGGCAGCGAGTCGTACTTCGCCTTGTTCATCACGATGACGAACGCGGTGGTGTAGAGGCCGCCGGCCTTGGCCTCGAACTCGGAGTGGAACTTCGCGAGCTCGTCGATCTTCACCGAGGTGGTGACCTCCCAGGGCACCACGGCCGCGTCGATCACGCCCTTCGACATCGCGTCGGGGATCTGCGGCAGCGGCATGCCCACCGGTGTCGCGCCGAGCGAGCCGAGCAGCTTCGTGACGGTGCGGGTCGGGCCGCGGACCTTCATGCCCTTCAGGTCGGCCACGGTGCGGATGGGCTTCGAGGTCGAGTGGAACATGCCCGGGCCGTGCACGTTCACCGCGATCAGCTGGGTGTCCTTGATCTCGCCGGCGGCGCAGGTCTGGGTGTACTCCCAGTAGGCGCGCGAGGTGGCCTCGGCATTGGTCATCATGAACGGCAGCTCGAACACCTCGTAGCGCGGGAAGCGGCCCGGGGTGTTGCCCTGCAGGGTCCAGACGACGTCGACGACGCCGTCGCGGGCCTGGTCGTAGAGCTGCAGCGGGGTGCCGCCGAGCTGCATCGCCGGGTACTTCTCGAACTGGATGCGGCCGCCCGAGTCCTTCTCGACCTTCTCCATCCACGGCACGAGCATCGACTTCCAGACGTTCGACTGCGGGGCCATGAAGGTGTGGAACTTCAGGGTGACGGTCTGCTGCGCGTGCGCGCCGGCGGTGAGGCCGAGCGTCAGCGCGACGGCGGTCGCGATGCGGCGGAGGATCATCGGGGTCTCCTGGTGGCGGGTCGGGCGAATCGGTTCGCCGGCCGGTCGTGTCGGTGAGGACGGCAAGCCTACACCGAAAGATTTCCTTGGGTCACTGGCCGGACACGCGCGATGCGGCCTTCGCACGCACCGCACGGGGGCGTCAGGGCAGCGGCGGGACCTCGACGCGCAGGCCGTCGAGCGACGCGTCGAGCGCGATCTGGCAGCCCAGCCGGCTGGTGGGTCGACGCTCGGTCTCGGCGAATCCGAGGAGGTCGGCCTCGACGTCGTCCGGCGGCGGCAGGCGGTCGGCCCACGCCGGGTCGACCCACACGTGGCAGGTCGCGCACGACGCGCAGCCGCCGCAG
>JBAXJZ010000536.1:0-3126 GCA_037137595.1 Burkholderiales bacterium
AGCGCCACCGCGGCGCCGACCGGCGTGCCGTCGGCCGCCAGCCGCCCGTAGCGGGCCGCACCGACGCCGTCGCGCTCGCCGAACCAGACCGCGTGGTAGCCGCCGCCCTCGGCCGGCGCGAGGCCGGGGCCGTGGTGCGGGCAGGCGTCGATCGCCCAGCGATCGAGGCTCGAGCGGACGACCGCCGACGGCGGCGCGTCGGCCCCGCCGATCCGCGCGAACGCGTGGTCGCGCTCGCGGCCGTCGAACACATGCCGCCACATCGCGGCGAGCCCGCCGTCCGGCGTCGGCGCGAGCGCGATCCGGCAGCATTCGCAGCTGTGGTCCGCCAGGCGCAGGTCCGGCGAGAACGTGCGGCCGCCGTCCTCGGACACCACCCGCCAGATCGCCGCGCCCGGCCAGTCGGCCTTCGCGCGGCCGGCCGCCGCCGCGGCCGCGCGCGCCGCCTCCGCGTCGCGCTTGTCGACCCACACCACGTGCAGGCGGCCGCGCGCATCGAAGGCGATCGACTCGAAGCGGTGGGTGATCACCTGCCGGTCGGCGTGGACGGTGAACGGCGGACCGAAGCGCCGGCCGCCGTCCTCCGAGCGGATCATCCGGATCTCGCCGGTGTAGGGCTTCGACAGCGGTCGGGTCCAGGCGACGATCACGGTGCGACCGTCGGGCCCGAACGCGAGCTTGGGCCGCTGCTCGCCGTTGGCCGCGACGGTCTCGTCGCCGATCGGCGGCAGGGTCCGCGGGCCCCAGCTGCGCCCCTCGTCCGCACTCGCCTGCAGGAAGAGACGGCGGCGCTCGTCGAGGCCGACGATCCACAGTCGGCCGTCGGGCCCGAACGCGGCGGAGACCGCGAGCCCTGGCCGCGCGGCGGCGCCCGGGCGGTGCCCGTCGTGGGCTGCGACCGGCGCGGGCGCGACGGCGGCGAGCGCGGCCGCGCACCACAGCGCGATCGCGGCGAGGCGGTTCGGGACGGTCACCATCTCACGTCGACTCCCACGAAGACCGAGCGCGGCAGGCCCGGCGAATAGACCGCGGTGTTCGAGCTCACCGACGCACTGTCGGCCCAGCGCACGTCGGTCAGGTTGGTCACGCGCCCGAAGAGCGCGACCCGCGGCGCGATCGGCCACGCGGCCCGCAGGTTCCACAGGCCGTGGCCGTCGTAGCGGCCGAAGGCCGCCGAGTTCGACGCCTCGAGCCAGTACGGGCCGACCTTCGTCCATTCGACTTCGACCAGGCCCCGCTGCACCGGCTGCCAGCCGAGCCGCAGCGACGCGAGCAGCCGCGGCGCGGCCTCCATCTCCTTGCCGCTGAAGTCCGCGGTCGCGGTCACCCAGTCGACGTAGCGGTGCACCGCGTACGACACCGCGCCGTCGACGCGCCAGCCCGGCGCGATCACCCAGCCCAGCCCCGCCTCGACCCCCTGGTGCCGCGTGTGGCCGGCGTTCACCGTGGTCGTCACGTTCGTGACGAGATCGCGCTGCGAGACCAGGTCGTCGCGCTTGTCGAGCCGGTAGCCCACCAGCTCCCACGCGAGCGTGCCCTCGCGGCCGCGCAGTCCGACCTCGATCTGGTCGGCCTCGATCGGCCGCAGCCGCGCCGACAGCGCCGCCTGCTGCGTCGCCGCGGCGGCGCTGGTGGCCACGCTCGGCCGGAAGAGCTGCGCCTCGGACGGCGCGCGGAAGCCGTTCGACCAGCCGATCCAGCCGGATCGCTTCTCGTCGAAGGCCCAGGTCGCGCCGAGCTTGGGGCTCAGGTGCGAATACGAGACCGAGGTGTCGGCCACCTGCCCGTACCACGCGCCGCTCGCGGCGTCGCGGACCGCGGGCGCATCGATGCGGTTGTCGAACCGGTAGGCGAGCCGGTCGAAGCGCAGCCCCGCGGTGACGCGCAGCCGCTCGACGGGCGACACCTCGCCGTGCAGGTAGGGCGAGACCTGGGTGAAGGTCACGTCGTAGTCGAAGACGCGCGCGCCGAGCGTGTAGGACGAGTAGAGCCGCGACGCGCCGCTGCCCGAGGTCGTGGCCAGCACGCGGTCCTCGCGGCGCGCGCCCGGACTCGTCTCGAGGTCGACGCCCGCGACCAGCCGCGGCGCCCACGGGCCCGCCCAGTCCTGCCGCCATTTCGCGGCGACGCCGAACGACCGGCTGCTGGTGCGCGCGAGCGTCGGGTCCGACGGCAGGTTGAACGACGCGAGCAGGTCCATCGCGTTGTCGCGCACGTAGGGCGTGACGGTGAGCAGACGGCCGTCGCCGAGCTCGTGGTCGATGCTCGTCGACAGCCGCAGCGCGTCGACCGTGCGGAACGCGATCGGCCGGTAGTTGAGCGTCGGGCGGTTCAGGTAGTCGGCCCGCGGCAGCGGCGAGTTCGCGCCGGTCTGCTGGTCGATCCGCGAGAACGCCAGCACGGTCTTCGCGACCGTGGCGTCGCCGAGCCCGGCATCCCAGCGCAGCGAGCCGGAGCGGCGGTCGTAGGCGGTGGCGTCGCGCCAGCCGTCGGTGTGCGTGAGGTTCAGGTCGCCGCGCAGCGCGCCCCAGGCGGTCGAGCCCGAGTCGCCGCCGGCGAGCAGGCGCCGCCAGCCGAAGCTGCCGGCCTCGAGGCGCGCGTCGGCGCCGGCGCGGGTCGTCGGCGCGCGGGTCAGCACGTTGACGATGCCGCCGATCGCGTCGGACCCGTAGAGCGCGCTGCCCGGCCCGCGGACCACCTCGACGCCGCCGGCCTGCGGCAGGTTCGTCTCGTAGAGCGCGTTGTGGTTGAAGAAGCCGGTGGGCCGGATCGGGATGCCGTCCTCGAGGAACAGGTAGACCGGCGCGGTGGTGAACGGCTGGCGGATCGCGGTGGTATGGCCTTCGCCGTTGGTCACGGCGGCGGCCACGCCCGGCACCTGGCCGAGCAGCTGCGACGGATGCGCGGGCGCGGTCCGGCGGATCGTGTCGGCGGGGATCACGCCGACGGCCGACGGCGTGCGCGCGAGCGGCTCGGCCTCGCGGGTGCCGGTGACGGTGACCTCGGGCAGGACGGGCGCCTCGGGCGCGGACTGGGCACGCGGGGCCGCGACCGGGGCGAGCATCGCCATCGCGATCGCGAGCGGCCGCGCCCGGACGGGGAGCGGGAACGGGAACATCACGGGGC
>JBAXJZ010000537.1:0-3123 GCA_037137595.1 Burkholderiales bacterium
TCCCGTTCGCCTCGGCGGCGGGCCGTGCCCGCGTCGTCGATGGAGCCAGTGTGGGCGCGGCCGGGATCGCGCCGGACCCGTGGCGGGATCGATCGCGGATCGACCCGGTCTCGGTCTGGTCTCGTCCGGCTGCTACGCTGTGTGACATGCCCGGTTCGAAGCCGTCCGATCCCGTCCGCGCGCACGAGGCGACCGACGCGGACCCGTCGCCGCAGGACGAGACCCTGCTGCCGATCGCGCGCCGCCTCGCGCCCGCGCTCCCCCGTTCGTTCTTCCCGCTGAGCCGCCGCCTGCGGGACGAGGCCCTGCCGCGCCTGCCGATGGTCGGCTGGTTCGATCCCGGCCTGCTGGTCCGCACCGGCTTCCGGGCGCTGACCTCGGCGATCGTCGGCGAGCAGTCCGACCAGCGGGTGATGCAGGCGGTGGCCTCGCGTCGCGCCGGGGAGGTCCACGACTGCAGCACCGTGCCAGGCCCGGACGGCGCGCCCCTGCAGCGCGACGACCTCTGGCTCGACTACCTCGCCGACACCGGCGACGGCTTCAACCCCACCTACTGCGGCGCCTACCTGCTCGCGCAGCCCTCGCTGACGCTGGCCGCGCCCGACGGCACGACCCACGTCTTGCCGCGCGGCGACGTGCTCGTGCTGGGCGGCGACCAGGTCTATCCGGACCCGAGCCGCGAGGCCTACCAGCAGCGGCTGGTCGCGCCCTTCGAGGCCGCGTCCGCCGACCTGGTCGCCGAGCGGCCGCCCGAGGTCTACGCGGTGCCGGGCAACCACGACTGGTACGACGGCCTGTCCGCCTTCGTTCGGCTGTTCTGCTCCGACATCGGCGGCCGCGGCTTCGGCGCGTGGCGCACCCGCCAGTCGCGCAGCTACTTCACGCTGAAGCTGCCCGGCCGCTGGTGGCTGATCGGCCTCGACAGCCAGCTGCAGGGCGACCTCGACGTGCCGCAGATCGAGTACTTCGAGCGGATCGCCGAGCGGCACATGACGCGCGGCGATCGCGTCGTCGTCTGCCTGTCGACGCCGGTCTGGGTCCACGCGCACAAGTACCGCAGCCTGGGCCAGGTGCTCGACGAGACCGACCTGCTCTACCTGCGCGAGCGCGTGTTCGCGCCGCGCGGCATCGAGCTGAAGGTCTACCTGTCGGGCGACCTGCACCACTACCGCCGGCACGAGGAGCTCGATCCCGAGGACCCTGCCGCGCCGGTGCAGAAGGTGACCGCGGGCGGTGGCGGCGCGTTCCTGCATCCCACGCACGACGAGGACGTGTCGGTGCTCGAGGAGGACCTGCACGGCCTGGAGGGCGAGGGGCCCGTGCACCGGCTGCGCTACGGCCTGCGGTCCGCCTATCCGTCGGTGCGCCGCTCGTGGTGGCTGAGCTTCCGCAACCTCGCGTTCGGCTGGCTGAACCCGAAGTTCGGCATCGTGCCGGCGCTGCTGTACTTCACCACCGCGTGGCTGGTCGGCGCGGCGGTGGACTACGCGCGCCCGTCGAACGCGCTCGACGCGCTCGCGCTGACCGCGGCGGCGTTCGCGACGGAGCCGGGCCTGATGCTGTGGATGCTCGGGTTCGCGGGGGTCTTCGTCCTCTTCAACCAGAGCCGATCGCGGGTCTACCGATGGCTGGGCGGCCTCGCGCACGCGGCGGTCCACTGGGTCTGCATCTTCCACGTCGGCTGGGGCGCGATCGACCTCGCGCAGCGGTGGCTGCCCGACAGCCCGTTCCTGCAGTTCCTGCTGTCGGGCGCGCTGACCTTCGGCGGCGGCTGGATCGTGGGCTCGGCGGTGATGGGGCTCTACCTGCTGATCTCGCTCAACGTGTTCGGCCGGCACAGCGAGGAGGCGTTCTCGGCGCTGGGCATCCAGGACTTCAAGAACTTCCTGCGCATCCACGTGGCGGCGGACGGCACGCTGACGATCTTCCCGGTGCGGATCGACCGCGTGCCGCGGCGCTGGCGCGAGCGCGGCGCGGCGGAGGCGGGCTCGCCGTCGCGGCTGGTGCCGGACGAGCCGCTCGCGCCGGCGCTGATCGAGCGGCCGATCGTGCTGCGGCCGCGCGGGGCGGGCGCGCCGCCGGGCGGTGCCGACCCGCCGCAGGCCTGAGCGCGGCTGCGTCGCGCCCGAGCCTTCAGTCGACGACCGCCACCGCCTCGATCTCGATCATCAGGTCCGGGTGGACCAGCGCCGTCGTGCCGACCAGCGTGCTCGCCGGCAGGTGACCGCCGAAATGGCGGGCGCGGATCTCGCGGAAGGCCTTCACCCGCTCCGGTGTCAGGTCGCAGACGTAGGTGTTGAGCTTCACGATGTGGCCGAAGCCGGCGCCCGCGGCCGCGAGCGCGATGCCGAGGTTGCGCAGCGCCTGCTCGGCCTGCGCCTCGAAGGTGGCGCCGGCCACCTGTCCCTGGGCGTCGAACGCGACCTGGCCGGACACGTGGATCGTGCGGCCGCCGGTGACGACGGCGACGTGCGAATAGGTGCCCCGGGCGAGGCCGTCGGGGTTGAGGAACGAGGCGGGCATCGGCGTCTCCGTGCGGCGTTGGGGACACACAGGGTCGCCGGGAACCGCGCGCGAGGCAATGGCCGGAACATGCCCTCGGGTCCGCCGCGTCTCGCCCCGGCGGCGTGTCTCGCGCGCCCCCGAACGCGACGAGGCCCGCCGCGGTCGGACCGGGGCGGGCCTCGTGTGGGTGCCGCCGAGACGCCGCGGGGGCGGCGTCGTGCGGCGCGGCGCGATCAGGCGCCGATGAAGGTCGCGCTCGACATGCGGATCGGCGCGGCCCGCTCGCCGGCCGCACGGCCCGGCGCGGTGCCCGGCTGGACGGCGCGGGTGCCGAAGTCGCCGGTGGCGAGCTGGCTGGCCGGTGCGACCGGGCCGGCGATGGGCGCGACGGTGTCGGCGCCGGCGGAGACCGCGCGCAGGCCGAAGTCGCCGGGCGACAGTTGCGAGGCCTGGGCACCGAAGGCGGCGAAGGCGAGGAGGGCGGGGGCGGCGAGCTTGACGAAGGTGTTCATGGTGGATGTCCTGTGAAGAGGTGACGGGATCGGGGGGCGGCGATCGGGTCATCCCGTTCGCCTCGGCGGCGGGCCGTGCCCGCGTCGTCGATGGAGCCAGTGTGGG
>JBAXJZ010000538.1:0-3119 GCA_037137595.1 Burkholderiales bacterium
TGATCGGGATCGGCGTGCCCCAGTAGCGCTGGCGCGAGATGCCCCAGTCGCGCAGCCGGTACTGGATCTTCCTGTCGCCCAGGCCCTTCGCGGCGAGGTCGGCGGCGACCGCGTCGACCGCGGCCTCGCAGGCCAGGCCGTCGCAGGCGCCGCTGTTCGTGCAGACGACGTTCGACTTGTCCTCGTACCAGGCCTGCCAGCGCTGGTCGGTGAAGGCCTCCTCGCCGTCCCGCAGGCCGCCCGCGCGGGCGATCACCTGGCGGATCGGCAGCCCGTACTTGCGCGCGAACGCGAAGTCGCGCTCGTCGTGCGCGGGCACGCCCATCACCGCGCCGTCGCCGTAGCTCATCAGCACGTAGTTGCCGACCCAGACCTCGACCTGCGCGCCGGTCAGCGGATGCGTGACGACGAGGCCGGTGGGGACGCCCTTCTTCTCCATCGTCGCGAGGTCGGCCTCCATCACCGAGCCGCTCCTGGCCTCGGCGACGAACTCGGCGACCTTCGGATCGCGCGCGGCGGCGACCGCGGCGAGCGGATGCTCGGGTGCGACGGCGACGAAGGTCACGCCCATGATCGTGTCGGCGCGCGTCGTGAAGACGAAGAGCCGGCCGTCACCGACCAGCGTGCCGTCCGCCCCGCGCACCTCGTGCGGGAACGCGAAGCGCACGCCGACGGAGCGGCCGATCCAGTTCGCCTGCATGATCCGCACGCGCTCGGGCCAGCCCTCGAGGTGCTGCTCGACCTGCTCGAGCAGCTCGGCCGCGTAGTCGGTGATCTTCAGGTAGTAGCCGGGGATCTCGCGCTTCTCGACGACCGCGCCGGTCCGCCAGCCGCGGCCGTCGATGACCTGCTCGTTGGCGAGCACCGTCTGGTCCACCGGATCCCAGTTCACCACCTGCGTCTTGCGGTAGGCGATGCCGCGCTCGAGCATGCGCAGGAACAGCCACTGGTTCCACCTGTAGTACTTCGGGTCGCAGGCGGCGATCTCGCGCGACCAGTCGATCGCGAGCCCCATCGCCTGCATCTGCTTCTTCATGTAGGCGATGTTGTCGTACGTCCACTTCGCCGGCGCCACGCCGTTCTTCATCGCGGCGTTCTCGGCGGGCAGGCCGAACGCGTCCCAGCCCATCGGCATCAGCACGTTCCAGCCGTTCATCCGCAGGTGACGGTACTGGACGTCGTTGATCGTGTAGTTCCGGACGTGCCCCATGTGCAGCTTGCCCGACGGGTAGGGCAGCATCGAGCACGCGTAGTACTTGCCCTTCGGGAAGCGCGGGTCGTGCTCGCGCGCGCGGTAGGCGTCCACCGCCGTCCAGTGGCGCTGGGCCTCGGATTCCACGGTGCGGGCGTCGTATCGGTCTTGCATGTCGTGAGGAGTTCTGGGGTCGGGGGCGGGCGCGCGCCCGAAACGTTCGATTTTACCGTGCCGGGGCGAGCCGGCCCCGGACGGGCGGCGCGGCGGGTAGGATGCGCATCCGGCGCGCCCGCATCGGGCGCGGCCCGGGCGGCTCGCCGGGCGCGGGGAACGCGATGGCACGGGGCGATGCGGGCGTCGGAGCGGTCGGCGCCGTCGACGGGGCGGGATCGGGGGCGGCGACGGGCGCATCCGGTGCCGTGACCGCCGCATCCGGTGCCGTGACCGCCGCATCCGGAGCCGGGGCCGCCGCGCCCGGTGCCGTGACCGCCGCGGGCCGGTGGCGCGGGTTCGTGTCCTGCGCCGCCGAGGGCGGACCGGTCGCGCTGCAGGTCGACGGCCGGCTGCCCGGCTGGCTCGACGGCAGCCTCCATCTGAACGGCCCCGGACTCTTCGAGCTGCCGCGCGGCGGCTACCGCCACTGGTTCGACGGGCTCGCGCTGCTGCAGCGGATCGAGTTGCGCGACGGCGCGGCGAGCTGGCGCAGCCGCTTCCTGCGCGGCGAGGCCTGGCGGGCGGCGCAGGCGCGCGGCGCGCCCGACTACGGCGAGTTCGAGACGCCCGACGCGATGGGCTGGCTGACGCGCCTGCGACGGCTCGGCGCGCCCAAGCTCACCGACAACGGCGCGGTGATCGTCGAGCGCGTGGGCGACGACTGGCTTGCGCGGACCGAGACCTCGCGCGCGCAGCGGATCGATCCCGACACGCTCGAGACGCTCGGCCCCCTCGACTGGGACGACGCCGAGACGATGCCGTTCGCGGCGGCGCACGGCGTGCGCACGCCCGACGGGCGCAGCTGGGGGGCGGGCATCGAGGTCGGCCGGCACAGCCGCTACCTCGCCTACGCGATCGAGCCCGGTTCGCGCCGGCGGCGCGTGCTCGCGCGGATCCCGGCAGATCCGCCGGGCCTGCTGCACGACCTCGCGGTCTCCGGGGGCCACCTCGTGCTGTGGGAGAACGCGCTGCGGATCCGGCCGCTGGGCTTCGCGCTGACGCGGCGCGCGTACCGCGGCAACCTCGCCTGGCGACCCGGCCTCGGCTCGCGGCTGCACGCGGTGGACGTCGCGACGGGCGCCGTCCGAAGCTGGGACGCACCGCCCCTCTTCGCCTTCCACGCGCTGCAGGCCTTCGAGGACGGCGACGCGGTGGTCGTCGACCTGTGTGCGCTCGACGATCCCGGGATCCTGGACCGGCTGCGGCTCCCGGACCTGCGCGCGGGCCGGCCGATCGGACCGATCGGCCGATTGCGCCGCTACGTGCTGCGGCCGGGCGCGTCCCGGGCCGAGGTGTCGGACCTGGGCGCGTCGATGGAGTTCCCCCAACCCAGCCGGCCGCGGGGCGCCGGGGCTGCGGCGCGCTTCGCCTGGGGCGCGGACCGCGGCTCGACCGACCCCGACGCGTTCTTCGACCGGACGGTGAAGCTCGACCTCGCGACCGGCACCCGGCTCGCCTGGCAGCGCGGCGACGCGGTGCAGCTCGAGCCGGTGTTCGTCCCGCGGCCCGGCGCCCTGGCCGAGGACGACGGCGTGCTCTGCGTGCCGACGCTGGCCGACGGGGACACCGGCAGCGTGGTCGCGGTGCTGGACGCCGCATCGATGCGGCCGCTCGCGTGGCTGAGGCTGCCCGCGGTCGTGCCGTTCGCGTTCCACGGGCTGTTCCGGCCCCGGATCGACGACGCGGCGTGACCGGGCGCGGGGCGCGGGCC
>JBAXJZ010000539.1:0-3114 GCA_037137595.1 Burkholderiales bacterium
CACCCGGCAGCGGCGTGATCATGTGGCCGCCGGTCTCGGTCTGCCAGAAGGTGTCCACGATCGGGCAGCGGCCGCCGCCGACGTTCGTGTGGTACCACATCCAGGCCTCGGGATTGATCGGCTCGCCGACCGAGCCCATCAGCCGCAGGCTCGACAGGTCGTAGCTCTTCGGGTGGACCTTCGGGTCCTGGTCGCAGGCCTTGATCAGCGAGCGGATCGCGGTCGGCGCCGTGTAGAAGATGCTGACCCTGTGACGCTGGATCATCTCCCAGAAGCGGCCCGCGTTCGGATAGGTGGGCACGCCCTCGAAGACCACCTCGGTGCCGCCGACCGCGAGCGGGCCATAGGCAACGTAGGTGTGGCCGGTGACCCAGCCCACGTCGGCCGTGCACCAGAAGACGTCCGAGGGCTTGATGTCGAAGGTCCACTTCATCGTCAGCATCGCGTGCAGCAGGTAGCCGCCCGACGAGTGCTGGACGCCCTTCGGCTTGCCGGTGGAGCCCGAGGTGTAGAGCACGAACAGCGGATGCTCGGCGCCGACCCAGACCGGCTCGCAGGTATCGGCCTGGCCGGCCTCGAGCTCGTGCATCCAGCGGTAGTGCGGCTTGAACGCCACCTCGCCGCCGGTGCGCCTGTAGACCACGACGTGGCGCACCGCCTCGCAGCCGCCGAGCGAGAACGCCTCCTCGACCGCGGGCATCAGTGGCATCGCCTTGCCGCCGCGGAACTGGCCGTCGGCGGCGATGACGAGCGAGGCGCCGACGTCGACGATCCGCTCCTGCAGCGACTTGGCCGAGAACCCGCCGAACACCACCGAGTGCGTGACGCCGAGCCGGGCACAGGCCTGCATCGCCACCACCGCCTCGATCGACATCGGCATGTAGACGATCGCGCGGTCGCCCTTCTCGTAGCCGAGCGACTTCAGGCCGTTGGCGAAGCGGCAGACGCGGGCGTGCAGCTCCTTGTAGCTGACCTTCGTCACCGAGCCGTCGTCGGCCTCGAAGATGATCGCGGTCTTGTTCTCGACCGGCGTGCCGAGGTGACGGTCCAGGCAGTTGTAGGAGACGTTGAGCTCGCCGTCCTCGAACCACTTGAAGAACGGCGCCTCGCTGTCGTTCAGCGACGTGGTGAACGGCTTGTGCCAGAGCACCTGCTCGCGGGCGAGGCGCGCCCAGAAGCCGGCGTGGTCGCGTTCGGCCTCCTCGCACAGCGCCCGGTACTGGTCCATGCCGGCCACGGTCGCCTGGCGCACGAAGGCCTCGGGCGGGGGAAACACGCGGTTCTCGACGAGCACCGATTCGATCTTGGCGGACATGTCAGGCCTCCCGGGGCTGTGTTCAGCGAAGCGATTATGGTGAGGGGCGAAGCGTCGGGCGGACGGTATCGGCGCACGCTTACCGGGGACTTACACGGTTCCGGCCCGGGGTGCCGGGGGGTCTCCCGGATTGACGCAACGCAAAATCGATAGAATCGGCCGCCCCGACGCCGGCTCCCGCCGCCCGCCCCCGAACGCCCCGCGCGACGCCGCCATGGACCCGAAACGAGAGACCGACTTCGACCGCCGACAGACGAGCCTGCTCGGCAGCCTGATCTTCGCGAGCCGCTGGCTGCAGGTGCCGCTGTACCTCGGCCTGATCGTCGCCCAGGGCGTGTACGTCGTCCTGTTCCTCGAGGAGCTCTGGCACCTGGTGGGCATCCTCTGGGACCCGGCGGTGCTGAACCAGACGGTCGATCGGCTGGGCATCCAGGAGCGGAACAAGGAGACGGTCATCATGATCGTCGTCCTGTCGCTGATCGACGTGGTGATGATCTCGAACCTGCTGATCATGGTGATCGTCGGCGGCTACGAGACCTTCGTGTCGCGGCTGCGGCTCGAGAACCACCCGGACCAGCCGGAGTGGCTGTCGCACGTGAACGCGAACGTGCTCAAGGTCAAGCTCGCGACCGCCATCATCGGGATCTCCTCGATCCACCTGCTCAAGACGTTCATCTCGGCCGGCACGCTCAAGCCCGAGACCATGATGTGGCAGACGATCATCCACGTCGTCTTCCTCGGGTCGGCGGTGGCCATCGCGCTGATCGACCGGATCATGGTCGTCCCCGTCAAGGGCAAGGGCGCGCACTGACCGGCGGACGGGCGCCGGTCAGTCGACCTGTGCGCCCGACTGCTTCACCACCCTCGCCCAGCGCTCGAGGTCCTCGCGCAGCAGCTGCGCGAAGCGCTCGGGCGAGCTGACCATCGGCTCGGCGCCGCTGGCGGCGAACTTCTCGCGCACCTCCGCCGTCGCGAGCAGCGCGGCCACGTCGGCGTTGATCCGCAGCACCGTCGCGGCCGGCGTGCCGGCGGGCGCGAGCAGGCCGAACCACGGGTTCACGTCGAAGCCGCGCAGGCCCTGCTCGGCGAGCGTCGGCACCTCGGGGAAGGCGGCCGACCGCGCGGCGCTGGTCACCGCGAGGGCCTTCAGCTGGCCGCGCTGCACGAAGCCGGCGACACTCGGCAGGCTGGTGAAGACCGCCTGGATCTGCCCGCCGATCAGGTCGGTGATCGCCGGGGCGGCCCCCTTGTAAGGCACGTGCAGCAGCTGCACGCCGGCCGCGTTGGCGAACATCACCCCGAGCAGGTGGTTGACCGAGCCGTTGCCGGCCGAGCCGTAGCCCACGGCGTTCGGCTTCGCGCGCGCGGCCGCGGCCAGCTGCTCGACCGTGCCGATGCCCGACTGCGGATTGACGACGAGGGCGAAGGGCACGCTCGCGAGCGAGGCGACCGCGGCAAGCTCGCGCGGCTCCCAGCCTGGCTTCGCGTAGAGCGCCGGATTGATCGAGTTCGTGCCCGCGTAGCCCATCAGCAGCGCGTGACCGTCGGCGGGCGCCTTCGCGACCTCGGCGGTGCCGACGTTGCCACCGGCACCGGGCCGGTTCTCGACGACCACGCCCTGCCCCCAGCGCTCGGCGAGCTTGGCCGCCATCACGCGGGCGAGCGCGTCGGAGGCGCCGCCGGGGGCCTGGGGGACGACGATCTTCACGGGGCGCGACGGGAACGCGGCGGCGGGCTGCTGCGCGGACGCGGCGCGGTGCAGCGGGGCCGCGGCGAGCGCGGCCAGGCCGCCCAGCATG
>JBAXJZ010000540.1:0-3111 GCA_037137595.1 Burkholderiales bacterium
TCCAGCCGTCGGCCAGCTCGCGGACCTCGCGGCGACCGGCGTTCACCATCGGCTCGATGGTGAAGATCATCCCCTGCACCAGCTTCTCGCCGGTACCCGGCCGACCGTAGTGCAGGATCTGCGGCTCCTCGTGGAAACGCCGGCCTATGCCGTGGCCGCAGCACTCGCGGACGATCGAAAAGCCGGCGGCCTCGGCGTGCCGCTGGATCACGTGGCCGATGTCGCCGAGCGTGGTGCCCGGCCGCACCTGGGCGATGCCCAGCCACATGCATTCGTAGGTGACCTGACACAGGCGGCGGGCGGCGATCGAGGGCTCGCCCACGAAGAACATCCGGCTGGTGTCGCCGTGGAAGCCGTCCTTGATGACGGTGACGTCGACGTTCAGCACGTCGCCGTTCTTCAGCACCTTGTCGCCGGGGATCCCGTGGCAGACCTGGTGGTTGACCGACGTGCAGACGGATTTGGGGAACGGACGGTAGCCGGGCGGCGCGTAGTTCAGCGGCGCGGGGATCGTCTTCTGCTCGTTCACCATGTAGTCGTGGCAGAGCTTGTCGAGCTGCCCCGTGGTGACGCCGGGCTTCACGTACGGCGCGATGAAGTCCAGCACCTCGGACGCGAGCCGCCCGGCCAGGCGCATCGCGGCGATCTCGGCCTCGGTCTTGATGACGATCGACATCGAACTTGTCGGTAACTCGTTGTTCGGGCTATGATTATAGGCTTGCCTGAGCTCGGGCGTGCCGCTTTGCGACGGAATCGGTCGAATCTTCGGTGTCTCGTGTCCATCGGACGGGAGCGCCGGGCGTGGAACCGGTCCGATCGGTGGAACGGCGGCGCCGGGGCCGGGCAGGTCGATCGGGCAACCGATCGGGATACCGAGCAACACACTGAGCAGCAAATCCACGCGGCCTTCGCAACGGGCCGTGCCACGCGCCGGACGCCCCGAGGGGACCGACGCAGTGTGCCGGGCCGATGCGGACAACTCAAGGTTCCGTCAGGACGTCCCCAAGGGTGCACGCCATCGAGCGTGTCGGGGACATCCCGGGCCGCGCCAACGCAACCCTCGAAGGAGTTCTCATGACGACCATGCGTCAGATGCTGGAAGCGGGTGTCCATTTCGGTCACCAGACCCGCTTCTGGAACCCCAAGATGGCCCCGTACATCTTCGGCCATCGGAACAAGATCCACATCGTCAACCTGGAAAAGACCCTGGTCATGTACCAGGAGGCGATGAAGTACATGACCCAGCTGGCCGCGAACCGCGGCACGGTGATGTTCGTCGGCACCAAGCGCCAGGCGCGCGAGATCGTGGCCGAGCAGGCCCGCCGCGCCGGCATGCCCTACGTCGACGAGCGCTGGCTGGGCGGCATGCTGACCAACTTCAAGACGGTCAAGACCTCGATCAAGCGCCTGCGCGACATGGAGACGACCCTGGCCGAAGGCGGCCTGGAGCGCATGTCGAAGAAGGAAGCGCTGCTGTTCAGCCGCGAGATGGAGAAGCTGAACAAGTCGATCGGCGGCATCAAGGACATGAACGGCCTGCCCGACGCGCTGTTCGTCATCGACGTCGGCTACCACAAGATCGCCGTCACCGAGGCGGTCAAGCTGGGCGTGCCGGTGGTCGGCGTGGTCGACACCAACCACTCGCCCGACGGCATCGACTACGTGATCCCGGGCAACGACGACTCCGGCAAGGCCATCACCCTCTACGCGACCGGCGCGGCCGACGCGATCCTGGCGGGCCGTGCGGCCTCGCTGCAGGAGACGGCGAAGGGCGGCGAGGAGTTCGTCGAGGTCGCCCCCGAAGAGGCCTGAACGGCCGGCACGATCGCAGGGCGGGGTGACGCGGACGACCGCGCGCCCCGCGCGTCACGGAATCCAGGAGCACAGAGCAATGGCTGAGATCACCGCAGGGATGGTGAAGGAGCTGCGCGAGAAGACCGACGCGCCGATGATGGAGTGCAAGAAGGCGCTGACCGAGGCGGCCGGCGACATGGCCAAGGCGGAGGAGATCCTCCGCGTGAAGCTCGGCAGCAAGGCCGGCAAGGCCGCGTCGCGCGTCACGGCCGAGGGCATCGTCGGCGTGCACCTGTCGGCCGACGGCAAGGTCGCCGCGATGGTCGAGGTGAACTGCGAGACCGACTTCGTCGCGAAGAACGACGACTTCCAGGCGTTCGCGAAGGCGCTCGCCGCGCTGGTCGCCGAGCAGACGCCGGCCGACGTGGCCGCGCTGTCGGCCGCCACGGTCGACGGCGTGACCGTCGAGGCCCGCCGCACCGCGCTGATCGGCAAGATCGGCGAGAACATGTCGATCCGCCGCTTCGTGCGCGTCGCGGCTGCCGGCAAGGTCGCCAGCTACGTCCACGGCGGCTCGAAGATCGGCGTGCTGGTCGATGTCGAGGGCGGCGACGAGCCGCTCGCGAAGGACCTCGCGATGCAGATCGCCGCGTCCAAGCCCGTCTCGCTCGACAAGACCGGCGTGCCCGCCGATCTGATCGAGAAGGAGCGCTCGATCGCCGCCCAGAAGGCGGCCGAGTCGGGCAAGCCGGCCGAGATCGTCGCGAAGATGGTCGAGGGCACCGTGCAGAAGTACCTCAAGGAGGTCACGCTGCTCGGCCAGCCGTTCGTCAAGGATGACAAGCAGACCGTCGAGCAGCTGCTGAAGGCGCGCGGCGCGAAGGTTCACGCCTTCACGCTGTACGTCGTCGGCGAGGGCATCGAGAAGAAGCAGACCGACTTCGCGGCCGAAGTGGCCGCGCAGGCGGCCGCCGCCGCGGCGCGCTGAGCGCAGCGACCGGCCGCGGGGACGGCGCAGGCCGCCCCCGCGGCTCCTCCCGGGCCGGGGCGAGCCCCGGTCCGTGTTCCACCCGAGACACGAGAAGCGCGATCCGATGACCGACACCGCCCCCGCACCCCACTACCGCCGCGTGCTGCTGAAGCTCTCCGGCGAGGCCCTGATGGGCGACGACGCCTACGGCATCAACCGCGGCACGATCGCGGGGATGGTGGCCCAGGTGTCCGAGGCGGTGGCGATGGGGGTGGAGCTGGCGATCGTGATCGGCGGCGGCAACATCTTCCGCGGCGTCGCCGGCGGTGCGGCCGGGATGGACCGGG